>JAJDND010000022.1 GCA_022340885.1 Desulfobacterales bacterium
ATTTCTCACCTTGCTCTTAGGGTTTATCGGGCTTGATTTCAAAGAGCTCGCCGGCAACAAACTTCTGGGCACGCTCGCTGCCTGGGACCTCATCGTCTGCGCTCTTTTAGCCTGGTATCTCATGGCCCATGTGGTCTTTGCGGAGGCTGGTATCAATCTGCCCGTAGGCAAACCATGGATAAAGGGTAGCAGCAGCTAGCCTTATCACCTCCATTAAATATAACATTTATCGATGCCCCGTCCGCGTTTCGTGGACGGGGTATTCAATTTTAAATTCGAATTCCCCGCTGCTTGCAGCGCGGGATGAATTCAAATAAAGATAAGATCCTTATTTAAAGCGAAAGTGCGGTGCCGCAGCCCTCAGGGCTGTGGCAAAAATTCCGAAATACCCCGCAGCTTGCTTCGGGGATAGGAATTTTAGCCTTTCGCCAATTTAGCGGCATAGCCGCGTTTCATAAAATCGTTACACGATTTTATTAATGGATTAAGAGAAAATTTGAAGTTGTTTTTGCGCGAGACCTAAGTTAGCGGAAGCTATATGAAAGCCCAAAGACGATATGGTTGCTCCACGGCTTAATCTCGATGGACCCGCCACCGGTCAAGTCGGCATCCATATCCGCGTAAGTGAGTTTGTATTCCAGAAATACAGATAAATTTTTGTATACATCAAGATTGACCCCGCCGAATCCCTGAAACGCCGGTCCGGTGTACTGGTATTCTTCTGTATTACTCCCATTTATTTCAACTTCGACATGTGGAACGGCAATGCCCAAACCAATACCGATATAGGGCTGGAGGCGCCCCAGGAATGTGCTGTCTCGAGATCCTTTGGGAAACCAGCGATATGTTCCGTTGAATGTCAACAAGTTGTAACCGTGTGAAAATGACAATTGTTCGAAGGTGTTTCCCAACGGTTCTGATCCGCTGACCGGCACTCCGGCCCGCGTTCCGCTGACATTAACCATATCATCCAGTTGGGCATACATTTTTGCATGAATAAAATCGATGCAGAGCCCCCAGTTGTTGTGTTCACTGAACCAGTAGTTCAAGCGAAGGCCGTAATAGATAGGCCCTTCAAAAGATTTGTCGTTCCAGGAGACATCACTGAATGTCAAGTCGGTTCCTCCGGGCCGGGACAACTTGACATCGGCATCCATGGTGTCGATGGCGCCGCCATAGGCGCTCAGTACAAACTCCGCGTGGGCGCTGGCGGTAAAAGCGAATGTCGCAAGGATGGCGGTTGATAGAAATATCAAAAGGGAAAAGATACTTGCAGCGGATCTGTTTGGTGCCATCGTTCATCCTCTCATAAAAACTTTAGATCACTTTAGGCACTTTTAACGTGTTCAGCTTTAGGTAGAGAAGCCCCTACCAGGGGTTAACCCAAAGCCGAGCCCTCTGGAGGCGGATATTTACTGCAGATTCTGTTTATGATAGATGCACCTGGCGCACGGAAATGATATTCGGCAGTCCTTCCAACTCGTGGATGACTTTCTCATCTGCCGGCGTGTCGATATTTACCAGGCAAATGGCCCGGTCTTCGCGTCTTCCCAGCTGAAAGCGGGCGATGTTGATATCATGGCGACCCAGCGTCATTCCAACATTTCCGATGACCCCGGGTTTGTCGATATTCTGAATCACAATCATCCACCCTTCAGGGATGGCATCCAGGTAAATTTCCCCGATTTTTACGAGCCTGGGATATTTTTTTTCGTAGATGGTTCCCCAGATTTCGTCGATCTCTCCTTTGTGGCCTTCGAGTTTCATCCGGATCAGGCTGGTAAAATCGTGCTTTGCCGAACTGATGGATTCATGGACATGGATCCCTTTATCCTGAGCAATAGCCCTTGCATTGACATAATTTACCGGCGTGTCCGTAAACGAACCCAGAAGTCCTTTCAAGCCGGCATGGGTCAAAGGCCGTGTGTCCAGGTCGGCGACACTGCCGCTGTAACTGATGGTGATGTCGTGAATTTTTCGGACAAGCTGCCCCATCAGAGAACCCATTTTTTCAGTCAGGTCCAGATGCGGACGGAGCTGATTCATCACTTCTATGGGCAAAGACGGAAAATTGACGGCATTGATGATGATGCCTTCCAAAAGAAAGGCCGCCATCTGGGTCGCAATCATTTCCGCTACTTTTACCTGGGCTTCTCCGGTACTGGCACCCAAATGGGGGGTAAATATGACGTTCGGATGCTGGAGTATGGGTAAATCCGCGGCGGGCGGTTCCTGGGGAAGAACGTCAAGGGCCGCGCCGGCGACATGCCCGCTTAAGACGGCCTGGTAAAGATCTTCAATGTTTACCACTTCTCCCCGCGAGCAGTTGATGATTCTAACCCCTTGTTTCATCTTTTTTAGAGCGGTTTCATCGATCATTCCCGTTGTCTCTTTTAAGCGCGGGACATGAAGGGTTATGAAATCCGATCGCGCAAGCAATTCATCGAGTGGAACAAGTTCCACATCGAGAGCTTTAGCAGCCTCTTTGCTGACAAACGGATCGGCGGCGATAACCGTCATTTTAAGACCCTGTGCACGATCCGCCACCACCCGTCCGATATGTCCGAGGCCGATGATCCCTAACGTTTTCCCGGTTATTTCAATGCCGGAGAGTTTCTTTTTTTCCCATTTTCCCTGACGCAGGGATGCCGTTCCCTGGGGAATGTTCCGGGCAAGGGCCAGCATAAGGGACAGGGTATGCTCTGCCGTGGTGACCGTATTCCCGCCCGGCGCATTCATAACAACGATGCCCTGTTTAGTGGCTGCGGGCACCTCGATATTGTCCACACCGATCCCCGCGCGTCCGATGACTTTTAATCGACCGGCATTTTTCAGTACTTCTTCCGTGACCTTGGTTCCGCTCCGGATGGCAAGTCCATGGTATTCGCCGATAATCTTGGACAATACCTCCGGGTCTGATGTTGCTTTGTCGTTATCGACGACGACCTCTATTTTTCCGGAAGCTTCTAGTATACTCTTTGCAACATTAGACATGTTGTCCCGGACCATCACTTTGTACATAATCCGCTCCTATAGGGCTTTTTTCCAGAAAGGGGACAACTCCCGCAGGCGTTCGATAATGGGAGGAAGTTTTTCGATGATAAAGTCGACTTCTTCTTCGGTATTGTAAATGCTCAGGCTGAAACGAACCGATCCGTGGGCAGCGGTAAACGGAACCCCCATGGCTCTGAGAACATGGGATGGTTCCAGGGAACCCGATGTGCACGCCGACCCGGACGAAGCACAAATGCCGTACTCGTCCATCATTAACAGGATGGATTCGCCTTCAACAAACTCAAAGGCGATGCTGGTGGTGTTCGGCAGACGGTCTTCTCTGTCGCCGTTAATCATGGCGTTGGGAATGCGATTCAATATTTCGGTTTCCAGCTTATCCCTGAGTTTTTTAACCCTGATATTTTCACTCGAAATATTCCGGACGGCAAGCTCACTTGCTTTTCCCAGTCCGATAATGGAAGCGGCGTTTTCGGTGCCGCCCCTTCGTCCTTTTTCCTGATGCCCGCCGATTAAAAAAGGAGAAAATTTGGTGCCTTTTCGAACGTATAAAGCGCCGATGCCTTTTGGACCATGAAGTTTATGTCCGGACAGCGAGAGCATATCCACATTGACATGTTTAAGATCGATGGGAATTTTTCCAACGGCCTGGACCGCATCCGTGTGGAATACGATTCCTTTTTCCTTTAGAACCGTTCCGATTTCTTCTATGGGGAAAATCACACCGGATTCATTGTTGGCCCACATCAGGCTGACAACTGCCGTATCTTCGCTGAGATTTTTATACAAATAATCCAGATCAAGAAGACCTTTTCGGTCAACCGGAACGAATGTTACCCGATAACCGTTTTTGGCCAGATACTCAAAGAGATTTTTTACGGCCGGATGCTCCACCCTGGACGTAACAATATGCTTCTTGTCGGGATTCGATAAGATCGCTGCGCGAATGGCTGTGTTATCGCTTTCCGTTCCGCAGCTTGTGAATATGATTTCCTCCGGAGAAGCACTCAGCAGCCGGGCCAATCGTTCCCGTGCTTCGACGATCTTTTGTTCCACCATGCCGCCGAATGTGTGCATGCTTGATGGATTTCCATAAAATTCACTAAAATAGGGAAGCATCTCTTCGAGCACTTCCGGTGCAACTTGTGTCGTGGCATTGTTGTCCATATATATGACGTTCACGATTGCACCTCCTCTACCAACAGTTCAGGGGCAACCAACTCCCTGAGCTTCGACTCGACATAATGCTTGAGCGTAATCTCGGCAGCGCTGCAGGCGGCACATGTCCCCTGAAGTTTCACAAGAACATGGTTGCCGTCCACATCCACAAGTTCGATATTACCGCCGTCCTTTTTGAGAGCTGGTTTGATCTCACGGTCAAGCGTCTCTTCTATGAGCTTGATTTTCTGTATGTTGGTCAAACGTGCGCCTTTTTTCTTTGCTTTGGGTTCACGGCCAAGGGTCTCGTCGATAATTTGTTGAATCTTGTCATGGCAGCTTTCGCATCCGCCGCCGGCTTTGACAAAGTTGGTCACATCTTCAATGGAAGTCAGGTTGTTTTCTCTGACCGCCCGTTCGATTTCAATGTCGGTTACCCCGAAGCATTCACAAACGATTTCACCCTCCACTTTCTTTTCGGCTTCTCCGCGGTAATTCGAAATCGCCTTTTCAAGGGCGTCGCGGCCCATAACCGAGCAGTGCATCTTCTGTTTCGGAAGACCGCCCAGAAATTGTGCGATATCATCATTGGTGATCTTTTCCGCCTCTTCCAGAGTAAGTCCTTTTATCATTTCGGTCAGCGCCGATGAAGAAGCAATAGCGCTGGCGCAGCCAAAGGTTTGAAACTTCACATCTTTGATCCGCTTATGGTCATCCAGTTTAAAATAAAGCGTCAGGGCATCTCCGCAGGCCAGAGATCCGACTTCTCCAACGCCGTCGGCATCCTCGATGATGCCGACATTGCGCGGATTCAGAAAATGGTCTTTTACTGTTTTGGTGTATTCCCACATGACATCCTCCTGTGCATGTTATTAATCAAACCTATATACTAATCACTTTATTTAAAAAGAAAAGCCCTTTATCAAAATAACTCCGTGCGAATTCCACATCAGGGCGATCATCGTGCATTTACCGTCAATCTTTGAGATTCTTTCCATAAGCGTTTTGAAGCATGTTCAACCCGATATATACATAATGAAGGCCCGAAGCGGTAGTAAGACCGGCCACAATCCAGAAAAGAAGCCTTTTTAATACGTAAATACCTTCGACGTGGGGATTGAGAAGGACTAAAAAAATCGTCAAAAGCTGCGCAACGGTGGTCCATTTGCTCAGCAGGCTCGGTTTTATCTCAATATGGATGTCTGAAAGCGCAAAAACAGCAATACCGATGATAATCAGAATATCACGGCTGAGCACAATGACTGCCAGCCAGGCAGGAATAATTTTAAGAACCGCCAGGCTTACATAGGCAGCGGCCAGCAGCAGTTTGTCGGCAATGGGGTCGAGATAGGCGCCCAATACACTGTATTGATTAAAATATCTGGCAAGTAGGCCATCCAGCCCGTCGCTGATGGCCGCCACGGTAAATACGATCAGTGCCGGATGCATCAATTTTTTTAAAAGGAAAATAACAAAAAGGGGGGTCAGCAGAATCCGGATAACGGTTAATATATTGGGAATATTAATGCTCGATGATCGATTGTCCACTTTAGGTGTCCGCTTTAGGATGAACCCGAAATTAGCCCGATTCTCAAGTGATTTTTTGAAACTTCATAGATGTTGATACCGACCGATCCATAGGATCTCGACATTAACGTATCCGCGAGTTTTTTGGCATTCCCCTTGAATTCGAGGGCGACCACGGCTTGCTTGGCTTTAAGTTCTTTTATTTGAAGATTGTTTACGCTGGGTATTTCCTTGATAATACGGATGAACTTTTCGAAACTTGTCATATCGTTCGTCCCTTCTACGACGATCTCTATTGCATTGGTCTGCGCTTCTTCTTTTTGCCAGGCAGAAAGGATCCGGTCGGACAATGTATCAGCCACAAGGGTGCCGGCGGCGGAGAGCGTATTTCCGGCGCCCACTGCCTCATTGGCATTGGCTGTGACCGAGCTTTGTGTTGTTGCGGCGATTTCTTCGCCGGTGTCTGTTCGAACAGCCCGTACAGACACAACGCCTTTGAAAGATCTTACGTTATTTTCCATAACATTCTGTGTTCGTTCTACAGTCGCCTTCCCGAATATGACGACATCCGCTTTTAAGATGCGACCGATGTCGACGGCTTCACTCTTGTCGAGATCCGGTTTGTTGTATTTTCCGACGAGGGACGCCCTTTGAGGGATCTGACGGACATTAATAACCGGAAAGCCATTGTGTTTCAGGGTTTCTGCGAGTGCGATATCTGAAAACGTTTTCGAAACCACACCTCGAGGTCCCCACCAGTACTTTGGTGAAGTGTCTTCGAGGTTCTGTTCCGATACCAAAATGAGAATTTTCGGAAAAGATTTTCCTTCGGTCATAATCCCGGCGGTCGATAGGAATTTCGTAAGGTCGGCCACGGAAATGTTGGCTTGGACCATAACTTTATACACATCATTAATCTTAGCCTCTGCCAGCACCTTGTAGTCTTGAACAAATTTGGAGGTCTGGTTGTCCAGCGCTTCGTTAAGCTTTTGAAATGTTCGGTTATAAGATTCAGGCGATATAAGACCCACCGCCACGCGCTCCACAGCGGATACCAGGCTGTTTTCAATGGCATGTTTCCTTGCACTGGCAGAATCTTCCTTATAAATTCTACCGGTTCCGATTACCATCACGGATTTTGTAGAACTCGGGTTTTCGGCGAAAACATTCAAAGAAGGGGTAAAGAGAAACACTATACCAAATATGAAGGTAACGCATTTGGCAATGGCGTTGGATTGAACAATCATGTCTTATTCACCTCCGCTCTTGGCGAAATGATTTTTTCGATTCAAAATTTACGGGACAAGGTATAATCGGCGATCATCAACAGGGTCTCTTTGGTTTCTGAATTATTGAAAACAGACAGCCCTTCTTTCGCTCGCCGAACATATTGGGTTGCAAGACTTTGAGTATACGTTCGACCATCGTACTTGTCTATCATTTTTATCAATACTTCAAAATCGTTAACTGAAAAATTCGTGTTTTTTATGATATTTTCCATGAGCGTTCTATCTCTTGGGGAGGCCGATTTAAGTGAATAAATAACCGGCAAGGTCAGTTTGCCCTCCTTGAGATCCGCACCGACTTCCTTTCCAAGTACGGTGGTGTCGCTTGAATAATCAAGAAGGTCATCCACCATCTGGAAAGCGATGCCGAGGTTAAAGCCGTAATCTGACAGGGCTTTTGTTTTTTCCGGGGAAACACCTGCTATCAGGGCGCCCGAACAGCATGTCCCTTGAAAAAGTACGGCAGTCTTGTGTTCTATAATCTCCATGTACTCTGCCTCTGTCAGATCCAGATGGCCTTTTCTCATCAGTTGGTGAATCTCTCCCTGGGACATGTGTTCGGTGATGTTGGATACCACCTTGATCACTTCGGGAAGTT
This sequence comes from Desulfobacterales bacterium, assembly GCA_022340885.1. Lineage (GTDB taxonomy): Bacteria > Desulfobacterota > Desulfobacteria > Desulfobacterales > UBA11574 > UBA11574. The sequence continues at coordinate 7,582 of JAJDND010000022.1, forward strand.
TGGTTTCTGCGGCAACGGCCAGAGATCGGGCCAGCAAAAAATCTCCCACGAGAACCGCTGCGGGATTTCCCCATATGGAATTGGCCACCGGCTTGCCCCTTCGCAATGTTGCCTCATCAACAAGATCGTCATGCAAAAGGGTGGCGGCATGGAGGTATTCGAAGATGGTCGAAAATACCTTGTCGTAACTTCCGTCATAACCGCTGATTCGAGCCGACAAAACCATGAGTAATGGTCTGAGCCGTTTACCGCCGCTGAACAATATATGCCCGGCGATTTGGGATACCAGATCAAAGTAAGGGTTTAGGTTTTGTTCGAGGGCGACTTCAATTTCTTCAAGGTCGCTTTTTACCCGTTCAAGTATTTTATGTTTTAAATCGCTCATACCGCGTTTCCCATCAGATCGTATTCGGAAGCCTCTTTGATCCGGACATGAACGAACGCCCCGATGGACTGGTTTTCGGAATGGATATCGGTAACGCCGTCGACTTCCGGAGCCTGAAAAAATGTTCTTCCACTGTACAAGTTGCTGTCGATGCACTCTTCCACAAGGACGCTGTATGTATTGCCGATGTGTCGGCGGTTATTGATCAGCGATATATTCTGCTGCAAGGACATGAGCCGATCATAGCGGTTTGTGGCCACGCTTTTGGGGACATGATCCGAAAGCCCGTGAGAAGAAAGATCATCAGCGTCGGAATAGATGAATACGCCGAGATTGTCAAAACGGATGTCCTGAACGAATGTCAACAGCCTTTCAAAATCCTTATCTGTTTCTCCCGGAAAACCAACGATGATCGCCGTTCTGAGGGCTGCATTCGGAACAGCGGATCGTAAATTGTCAAACAGCCGATACAGGTCTTCTGATGTATAATTGCGGCCCATCTTTTTCAGGATGCCGTTGCTCGCATGTTGAATCGGGATATCAAAATAAGAACAAATGTTTTGGTGTTCGGCAATCGTTCGAATAAAGGAATCATCTATACTTTCCGCATGACCGTAAAGCACTCTGATCCGGATGTCTTCGGATATTTTGGAGATTTTTTCAAGCAGTCGATATAGGGGGACAGGAGGGTCGAGATCGGCGCCGTAATGCGTTGTATCCTGTGCGATTAAAATGAGCTCCTTGACGCCGGACGAGATCAGATCCCGCGCTTCATCGACAATATCATTGGGCCGGCGGCTTTTTTGTTTCCCCCTCAGCTTCGGAATAATGCAATAGGTGCAATGCCTGCTGCATCCTTCTGAAATTTTAAGATATGCCGTATAAGCGGAACTTCGAACCCTGAGAGAATCATGGGCCGGGCTGACGCATTCATTGGGGTCCGGCAAGAGACAATGCTGTCCATTCAGGCCGCCTTTGACCGCCAATGCAATTTTGTCGAAAGCGCCGGTTCCTAAAAATATATCGACTTCGGGCAGGGATTCCACAATCGCTTCCCTGAAGCGTTCCGGAAGGCATCCGGTCACGATGAGACGCCGGCAGTTTCCTTTCAGCTTATATCTTGCAAGGTCTAAAATGGTATCGATGGATTCATCGATGGCCGATTCAATAAAACTGCACGTGTTGACAATGATGGTGTCGGCATTTTCCGGATTTTGCGTGATGAACCCGCCGGCCTTTACCAACCGGCCCATCATCAATTCGCTGTCGACAAGGTTTTTTGCGCAACCTAAACTGGCCAAATAAAATTTCATGAACTTCCTATAAAAAGTCAAAGGCTCCCGGAACGTGCCGGCAGCCTAAAAATATGGAAACTATCTCAAAATTAGGATTTTCGGTCGAGATCTCCCGCCGAGACCGGCGGGACAAGAACGCAAAGCCGAGAATCAACCCGCCCCGTTAGTTAACGGGATCTTCGACACACATACTCAAGTATGTCGAGGACTTGATACGAGGGCTCAACGCCGATATCGGACGAAAAGACTTTTTTGAGATGGCTTCTAAAAACAAATTTTCAGCACCCTACAATATTGGATCTGGGAGGCACTTTTATGGATCAGGATCATTGATCCGTCTTTTTCGGGCCGGCGAATCAGCCGTTTAATTTTTTGATTTCTTCGGAGATCAATGGAACGATCTCAAAAAGATCGCCTTCTATGCCGTAATCGGCCTTGGAAAATATGGGTGCATCCGAATCTTTGTTTATGGCCACGATGACCTTGGACGAAGACATCCCGGCAAGATGCTGAATGGCGCCGGATATGCCGCATGCAATGTAAAGGTTCGGAGAGACGACCTTTCCGGTTTGTCCCACCTGATCCGCGGCGGAACGCCATCCTTCATCCACTGCGGATCGTGACGCACCTACGGCCCCGTTGAGCAGCTTGGCCAGCTCTTCGAGCGCACTGAAATCCGGTCCTCCCATGCCCCTTCCGCCGGATACGACGATATCCGCTTCGGTCAGCTCGACTTTGCCGGTCTCCAATTGCTTTTCGATAAATTTTACCGCGGTCGTACCGGTATCGACCTGGATTTTTTCAATGGATCCGCTTTTGTCAGCCTTTGCGATCATCGAGGAATTGGGGCGAATGGCCAGGATTTGCGGCGTTCCCTCGAAAACGACATCCGCGAGAATCTTTCCGCCGAACATCGATCGGGTTGCCGTAAGTTCATTGTTTTCAAAACGTACGGCAACACAATCCATGGCAAGCGGCGCATTCAAGCGCGCACTCAGTCGCGCGGCAATATCCTTGCCCTGGGTGGATGCACCCAGTATCACGACATCCGGCGTTTCTGTGTTTATGACATCGGCGACGACATTAGCGTATGCATCCGGCAGATATTCGACAAGGGAAGGATCGTCCGCCAGAAGGATTCTGTCCGCCCCGAATTGACCCAGTTCTTTTGAAATGTCTTCGATCGTGTTGCCCAATACCAGGACCGCAAGTTCACAACCCATTTGATCGGCGATTCGCCGACCCTCGCTCAATGATTCGTATGTTACTTTTCGAAATTTACCTTCTGACTGTTCTGCGATTGAAAGTACGCTTTGTGCCATATTTATCTCCCTCTGAAACCTTTGAAAAACCTCCCTTTTTGCTCAATTTCCGCGTCAGGCTCAAATTTTAATCCTCGGAATACTCAATGTATGTCTGCGGTTAAAATTTTCGCCTTCCTTGAACTTAAACAAAAATGAATATTTTTCAAAGGTTTTTTTCGTTAAAGAGCCTTCACTTCTTCATGCAGGATTTTGACAAGGTTGGCGGCTTTTTCCTGTGCCGTTTCGCCGTCGATCATGATGCCCCGTTTACGCTCGGCAGGCGTTTTCAATGAAACGATTTTCATCAAAGGCTTCCCTAAGGTATCGGGGTCGAGGCCGATGTCTGAAGCGTTTTTCATGTCAATGGGTTTCTTTTTGGCCTTCATGATGCCGGGTAGAGAGGCATAACGCGGCTCGTTGATGCCGCGCTGGGTTGTAAAAAGCGCCGGAAGCGGCGTTTGAAGAACCACGGTACCGCCTTCGACGGTTCGATGACATGTCATTCTACCATCGGCAATTTCCTGTTTGATCACCATAGAAATATGGGGAATTCCAAGGAATTCCGCGGTTGCCGGTCCCACCTGAAAATTATCGTCATCCACGGCTCGCTGACCGGCGATGATCACATCGAAAGGAATTTCTTTGAGCGCTGTGGATAATACTTTCGCGGTGGTAAGTCCATCGTAAACAATACCAGCCGGAGCATCGATCAAAATCCCTTTGTCTGCTCCCATGGCCAGGGCGGTTCTGATGGCTTCAACGGATCTTTCCGATCCAACCGAAAGAATGGAAACCGATCCGCCATGGGCTTCCTTGATTCGAAGCGCCTCTTCAACCGCAAATTCGTCATAGGGATTGATCACCCATTTGATATCGTCTGTTTTAATAGATATCCCGTCACCCGCAATTCCGATGAGCGATTCTGTTGCCGGAACCTGTTTGAGCAATACCACGATTTCCACTTTCTTTACCTTTCCTTTCATGCAGTGCGTGATGTAATTTCTCGATACACGATAACCTCAAATGATCGCAAACGAAATGAAGAGGTATAACGTATTAAAAAAACAAAAAAGATAATCTATAAGTGCAAAAAACTACCGGACTTGTCCTTTTATGTCAATAATATTGTGATACCTCTGAGAACAAACGTTGTTGTATTCCAATAGGGGAAAATTTTCTACGACAGCGAGTGGCTCTTGAAAATTAACGGAAGCTCCGTGCTTAAGCGTCTGTAGACCCGACGGGGCACTGAGTTATAAAAATACAAATATCAAGCACCAAATTACAAATAATTCTCAAATTCCAATATTTGGAATTTCAGTGTGTTGATACATATTAAACAAAGTACTTTCCCTCCTGGCTTGACCAGTGTCTGGTTTCTCGGGGCAGGAGTTTTATCCCGGTATAAAGCCTTTTGAATAATGATCGATTAGGGCGCCGTTTTTATTGTGGGTGACGATGAAGCATTCGGTAGCTTCCAGTCGATTGACCAATTCGATCCCCTTTTTCGGGCCGAGAACCATAACGGCCGTGGCCAGTCCGTCTGCAAAGGTGCATTCGTCCGCCAGAATCGAAACGCTGACAACACCGTTATCCACGGGATATCCGGTTCTGGGGTCTATGATGTGGGAAAAGCGTTGATGATGGACCTCAAAAAAATTCCGGTAATCGCCGCTCGTTGCAAAACCCTTGTCGTGTATCTCGATCACCCGGTAGACCTGTTTATAAGGGGCGTTTTCCTGGGGCCTGTTGATCCCGACTCTCCACTTTTTGCCGTCTTTCCGAAAACCTGACGCAAATACCTCTCCGCCGATTTCGACTAAAAAATTGTTTAAGCCATTGTCCCTAATGAGTACCGCCAACTGGTCAACACCGTATCCTTTGGCGATGGAGGCAAGATCCAAAGTGATATACGCTTTCTTTTTGACAAGATAGTGATCCGGTAAAATTTCGATATTGTCGAATCCGACTTCGGACAGCAGCGCCTTGATTTGTGATTTTGGGGGAACCGTATCCCTGATTTTGCCGTTCCCGAATCCCCAGAGGTCGACCAGGGGCTTGACGGTACCGTCCCAGGCCCCCGCGGTCTCTTCATATATCTTTTGCGCAACGGTTAGGACATTGAAAAAATCATCGGATATTTTAAATTTTTCGCCGACTTTTTGAAATGCGTTGAATCTGCTGATTTCACTGTCTTTTCTAAAAGTCGACATGCTTTTGTTGATGTCTTCGAGACGCACATCGATTTTTCTCTGCAGGTCTGCCGTACGGGTAAACATCCCCGCAACCACTTTGATATGGTAAGTGGTTCCCATGGTCTTTCCCGAAAAAGCCTCTTCCTTTTTCAGGCCGCACCCTGTCAATAATAACAGGAAAAAGATCAAAATGGTTATTTGAAGATATTTTGAAGTTGAATCAGCTTTGGAATGGTGTTTTCCCATGATAATTTTTATTCAGAAAAGGAAAAAAACTTAAAAAATCAATTTATCACGATAGCACGAAAGTCCAAAAACACGAAAAGGGGGTTATTTTTTTTCGTGCTTGTCCTTAATATGTTTTTTCAATTAAAAATTGGATATCCAAACCAGGCAAATAACATTTTTCCTAAAAAGTGTCCAATGCCAATAAAAATATATACACAACAAGTCATTAGCAGTGGTTTCAAAGCCTCCAATCGGGTTTAAGGTCAAGGCGGACCGAGACGGCCA
>JAJDND010000003.1 GCA_022340885.1 Desulfobacterales bacterium
CAGGCTTAAACTTATTGTAATCATAAGTCGATACGACAATAATGATGATTAAAAAACCGATCAGAACAATGCCGGCCAGGATACCAACACCAATCATTATTTTGCGGCGCATGAATTTGTCTCCATGAAAAAGCGATGGCCTTCAACGAATCCACCGTTGCTGCTTTCCAATACAAATCATATGAACGAATTGGATGGAACGCAATTTAAAAAAAACGCTACCCAACTTGACTTAATATTCATAAAATGAGAAAAATCCCTTAAACACTGCTTGCCCGGTGAAATTCACGAAAGTGAAGGGCAATGCCCATTTCACCGGGGAACTCTGAACACCGAACACTGAACTCTAAGGGTATCGAGGCCATTATGAAAAGAGCATTGAGTGCTATTTTAACTGCGTGTGTCATGTTTGCCGTTCATCCCGTACCTGCCCGTTCTCAGGAAGTATCGAATCGAAATCTGATATTTACCAACGGTACGGCCGAAGTTACCGGGCAGAATGACAGCGCCAAGATTTTTATCGCCGTTGTAACAGAGGATCGAAAACTGGAACGGGCCAGTGCGGAAAATGCGGTTAAAACCAAAGCAGTGCTGACGGCCGTCAAAGGGTTGACCATCAAAAATCTTAAACTTCGAACATCCAATTATCGGGTGACGCCCCAAAAAGATTATAAATCCCGGCCACCGAAGATCAAAGGCTATGAGGTCGAAAATGCGGTGTTGGTCACCATGGAAGGGTTTGAACCCGGGATGTTATCCAAATATGTTTCAAGGGTTATCGAAGTTTCCCTTGAAAGCGGCGCCAACACGATTCAACAGATTCAGTTTTATCTTAAGAACAAATCAATGTTGGAAAAACAAGCATTGCAGCAGGCCACCCACGAAGCCATTGAACGGGCGAAAATATTGGCCGAAGCCGCCGGTGTAAAACTAAAATGCATCGCTTCTCTTCGGAGCCAGCCGGCTTATATGCCCCCCCAACCCCGGATGTTGGGAGCGGCTGAAATGAAGTCGGACGCGCTGGCTGCGGCCCCGCCCATGGAGATGGGCGAGAGCCGTATCCGTGTCCAGGTCAGTATTGCCTATGAAATAGCACCCTAAAATGATTATATTTTTGTCAATTCGTAGCTTCGGCTTCCGAGACCGAGTTTTTCGGCATAGTCGAGTTGGATCTGCCAGTCTACGTTCGGGTAAACCCCTCTGAACTTATCTTCGCCTTTTTCGAGATTGACATCAAGGCAGGATTCCGGAAGGGCTTTTTCCTGGTTCACAAGATCCACGCTCGCTTGGTCGGCGGCCACCGGATCTTTGGATGCGACAATGCCGATATCCCTCACAATAGGCGCATCATTGTGTCCGTAACAGTCGCATGCCGGGGATACCTGGGTGATAAAATTCACGGACAAGAGCTTGTCTGTTTTATTTTTCAGCACCCCCATAGTGTATTCCACCATGTTTTCCAAAAAGGTCGGTATGGCCTGATTCCATTGAATCTCAATGGCGCTGTTGGGGCAAATCAGGATACATTCCCCGCACCCGATGCACTTTTTGGCGTTCAGCACCGCCTTTTCAAATTCCACTGAAAGGGCATTTTGGGAGCAGTGAGGCACGCAGTCCCCGCACCCGACGCATTTTTCTTCGATCACTTTCGGCGAAACAGTGGAGTGTTGGGCGAGTTTACCCTTCCTGGAAGCGCAGCCCATTCCCAGATTTTTAATGGCGCCGCCGAAGCCAGAAAGTTCATGCCCTTTGAAATGGGCCACCGATATCAATGCGTCGGCTTCTACGATGTCCGATCCGATATACACCTTTTTAAAATTCTTTTGGTTGACGGTAACGGCTGATTCGCTCTTACCTCTGAGTCCGTCGGCGATGATAAGGGGCGCATCGACCACTGCATATGCAAAACCATTTTGGATGGCCGTGCTGAGATGATGGGGGGAATCGCTTCGGGTTCCGGCATATACGGTATTGGCATCCGTCAAAAAGGGATAACCGCCCACGGCTTTGATGGACTGGACGATCTTACGGACAAATACGGGCCGGATAAACGCGGTATTTCCTTTTTCTCCAAAATGGAGCTTTACCGCCACAAGGTCCCTTTTCTTAACGATATCGGAAAGGCCTGCCGTATCGGTCAGCCGTGCCAGTTTATTCACAAGGTTCTCTTTTGCCGAAGCCCTTAAATCGATAAAATAGACGCTGCTTTTCATAACTCCTCCTAATTTCTTACCTGAACGAAAAATCACGGTTTTGGTTCCGACACTGTCAAAACCATCAGTAAATTTTTTCAAAGAGCCTTTCAGCCATGTTCGGATCGAGTTCCTTTAATATTTTATATTCTTCCAGCGCAGCCCTTTTGTCGCCGTTATTGAGATAAAAAATGCCCATATTGTAATGCGCAAGGGCGAAATCCGGGTCAACCCGAATGGCCCGTTTGAAGGCGTCAACCTGTTGTTCGTTTTGACCCAGGCCGCCGTAGGCAACCCCTAAATGATATAACACCTGGGCTGAATCCGGATTGACTCTCAATGCTTTCTGATATGATTCAACAGCTTCGTTGTAACGCCCCTGCCGGGAATAAACCATGCCGAGTTGAAAAAGCGCGGGCATGTGATTCGGCTGGATTCGCAGAACCTGTTTGAATGCCCTCTCAGAGCTTTCAAGGTCTTTGAGCTTTTCGTATACCACACCCAGATCGTAATATGAAGGCGTATTATCCGGATCAATACTCACGGCCCGGTTGTAGGCTTCAACGGCATCCTGGTAACGGCCTATTTTGCGGTAATAACGCGCAATGTTAAAATACGCCACGGCATTTTCCGGATCGATTCGGATGACCTGCTTAAAGGCCGCGATGGCTTCTTCCGGCCGGTCCAGTCCATCGTAACAGCTGCCCAGCCCGTACCATGCCAGCGTGTCATCGGGGCTTGTGTTCGTCGCTTCCTTAAAGTAATTCAACGCATCTTTAAATCGTCCCCGGATGGAAAACTTAAATCCTTCTTTGCAGAGCTTCTCCACCAGTTTGGGTGTTTTCATCTTGATATCGTAAGTCCACTCTGGCAATGTTTTGATGGCCGCGTTTGATTTCAAATGCAGTATACCTGAGCTGGAAACCGCAAAATTAAGGTTTTGCCCTTTAACCGCCTGAAATGAGACGACCCCGACCACTTTCCCTTTCATATTGATTACCGGACTTCCGCTGGACCCCGGAGAAATGGGCGCCGAAAGCTGAAATACTTTTCCGATAACCGGCATTTCCCGAAAGGCGGAAACAATGCCTTCGCTGACCGTCTGTTCAAGTCCCATGGGGCTTCCCACCACCAGTACGCGATCCGCCACGGAAGGTTCTGTTTCAGTGACGCCAATCCAGTGAATGGATGATTCCGGAATTTTAGCCCGGACTTTGATGAGATCGGCGTGTTTATTTTCAGCCACCACCCACTCGATGGGATACAGTTTCTTGTCATATGTTTTAATTTGCGCCGTATAGGCGCCGTCGAGGACGTGATAATTCGTAATGAGACTTCCATGGCTGTCGACGAAAAAGCCGCTTCCCAGATTGGTCACGTTCTTGTCGGCATCATAGGCGACGACGGTGACAACCGCCGGCTGAATTTTTTTTACAAGTGACACGATATTATTGGTCGACGATCCGGTGTTGTTTTGCAAATGAATACATCCGGTGAGGAAAAGCAGCGCAGCACATGCATATGTTGCGGTGGTTTTATATGTCATTGCCGTGTCCTTATGAATTGAATCTGTATGGTTTTTACAACTTTGAACGTTGAACGGGGAACCCTGAACCCATTCGTTTTAATAATCACTCCGGCCTGCCATAAGGTATCGGCGTTGATAGAAATTAAGGATGCGACATTTAAGCACATAATACTTATTAAAATAAGTCCGAATGGCCGACCCTGTCAACAGAACGAAGCATTTATCGATTTTGCTTGATATTCAATCCGAAGATCCGTATGAATTGTTGAGGCAGCGTTATTCATTTAGAAGCCGATTTTATTTTAAATATGCCCATCCCAGTATTAATGGTGCCGCCCGAACACCGCGATAAGGTAAAGCCTGTTTTTACCACACTACTTGGCGAATAAAAACACATCTTCCTGGAGCTGGTCTCCGTTGTTGACTTACCGGCTGCCTTCTGGTATCGCTCCATACATAAAGCAAAATTAACATGTGGCATCCGAATGAGGAAACTAAACATTATGGAAAGAACATTAGCGATTATCAAGCCCGACGGTGTTGCCCGGGGCATTATCGGTGAGGTGATTCAACGGCTGGAAAGCAACAAACTCAAAATAACGGCCATGAAAATGGTGAAAATGAACCAGGAGCAGGCCAAAGGGTTTTATGCCGTGCACGAAGAACGGCCGTTTTTTGATAGTCTGACGTATTTTATGTCCTCCGGACCCATTGTCGTCATGGTTCTCGAAGGTGAAAACGCCATTGCCAAATACCGGGAGATCATGGGCGCAACAGATTACAGACAGGCGGACGAGGGAACTATCAGAAAAGATTTTGCAACCGACATCGAGAAAAATGTGGTCCATGGTTCGGATTCCCCTGAGACGGCAGTTATTGAAATCGCTTACTTTTTTAACAGGTTTGAACTGATCCACTAATGTCCGGCCGTGTCAATTTAGACAACATCAGCATCGTATTGAATAAGCCCCGATATCCCGAAAATATCGGGTCCGCCGCACGGGCCATGCGGAATATGGGCATTACGAATTTAATCATCGTCGACCCTCAAAATTTCGACCTCCATAAAGCGCTGAAACTGGCCACTCATTTTGCTTCGGATATTATTGAAAAGAGCAAATTCTACCCGGATCTGAAAGAAGCACTCGCAACCTTTAATTATGTTGTGGGGACGACTGCGCGACTCGGAGGGGAGCGGCAGGTGGTGTATACGCCGTTAAAACTGGCCGAAAAGTTGATTCCCATTTCTGTAGAGAATCGCATCGCCTTACTCTTCGGCCCCGAGGACAGGGGACTTTCCAATGAAGCGGTCCGTTATTGTCATGCGCTTGTCAACATCCCGACAACAGCGTTTTCTTCTTTGAATCTGGCCCAGGCGGTGATGATTCTGTGCTATGAGATTTTTACTGCCGGAGGCAAAGAGAAGAAGGAATTCACACCGCGTCTGGCCAACCGGCACGAACTCGACGGGATGTATGATCAACTGAAGGACATCCTGGTCCGAATCAGCTATATCAATTCTGAAAATCCGGATTACTGGCTGAATCATTTTCGCCGTTTTTTCACGAGATTGCAGCTGCGGGCAAAAGAAGTGAATATTATCCGGGGCCTTTGCCGCCAGGTGGATTGGTATGGGAAAAAATGTTATGATGACGGTAAAAATGAAAGGACAAAAAGCAGATGAAACTCGTTCGATTTGGCGAAAAAGGAAAAGAAAAACCCGGCCTGTACAAGGACGGCAACGTTGTGGATCTCAGAAAGCTATTTCCTGAAATTCCGGATATCGGTGAAAGATTCTTCAGGGAAAACTGGCTCGAAAAAATAGCCGGCGTCGAGGAACCGGGACAAAAAATCAAAGACCGCATCGGCTGCCCCATCCATCAGCCGTCCAAAATCATTTGTCTTGGAAAAAATTATGCCGAACATGCCAAGGAAGGGGGGTTTGAAAATCCGGACAGGCCGCTGATATTCTGCAAAACGGTCAATACGCTGAACGGCCCCTTCGATTCCATTATACTGCCCAAAAGCAGCGGCAAAATCGACTGGGAAGTGGAATTGGCGATCATCATCGGAAAGGAAGGAAAAAGAATATCCAAGGCGCAGGCCAGGGATTACATCGCAGGGTTTACCGTCATGAACGATGTTTCCGGGCGGGAAGCGCAGTTTTCCGATTCCCAGTGGTTCAGGGGAAAGTCTTTTGACGGTTTTGCCCCTGCCGGACCGCTCATGGTGACGCCCGACGAAATCGGCGATGTGAATAATTTAAGAATTACCGCCACGGTTGACGGAAAGATCATGCAGGATGGGAATACGCGGGATATGATTTTTGATGTCTATACCATTATAGAGGATATCAGCGAAGATATCACCCTGATCCCCGGCGACATCATCTCCACCGGCACGCCGGCAGGCGTGGGGATATTCAGGGATCCGCCGGTGGTCCTGAAGCCGGGCAACGTGGTGGAATGCTATGTCGAAAACATCGGCACCATCGTTAATAAGGTGATAGACTAATACTTTCTGTCCGCATATTCCACCCATCCGCCGCTTGCGACCAGGCTGCGATCAAATTCGGAGATGCTAAACGGCACTTCCTGGCTGAGGCCTTGGGCGGTTAGGATAAACGTATTCTTGTCGAGATCCGTTTCAAGATACGTATTTTGGCCGGCAAATTTTCTGAAAATACTGTCGATGATCGAGTCCGGCAGCTCCACGGCCATCATACCGCAGTTGAACATATTCTGCCTGAAAATCCGGGCAAAGTTTTCGCCAATGACCAGATGTATGCCGTTGACCTCCAGGGCCCACGGTGCATGCTCTCTGGAAGATCCGCATCCGAAATTCGCCCGGGTGAGAATGACCTGTTTTCCGTCAATATCTCGCTGTGGGTCGAATCCAACCAGCTTGAGATCTTCCAAAAGATACGGTTTTAATGCCTGCTTGGAGATCTCGGTGAGGTATTTTGCCGGAATGATTTCATCGGTATTGATATCGGACCGGTCGAGAAATAGGATGTTTCCGCTGAAATTTTTCATGATGATCCTTTGTAGAGTTCGGAATTGACAATGGTGCCGGCAATGGCCGATGCGGCGGCTGTGGCAGGGCTGACCAGGTGAACCATCCCGCCCTTTCCCATGCGGCCGTTAAAGTTTCGATTTGTCGTGGCGGCACAGACTTCCCCTTCGGCCAGCACCCCGTTGCTCATACCCAGGCAGGCCCCGCAGGTTGGATTCGTTACACAGAACCCCGCATCCAGAAATATTTTCAAAAGCCCTTCCTCCATGGCTAGACGGAACGCCTCGGGGGTGGCCGGGGATACGATGCCCCTTATTGAATCGCTGATCTTTTTTCCGCTGAGCACTTGGGCCGCTACCCTTAGGTCTTCGATTCTGCCATTGGTGCAGGAACCGATATAGACCTGGTCGATTCTGGTGGATGCCATTTCTCTTACGGGCATGACCTGGTCGGGTTTAAATCCGAAGGTCACCATCGGTTCGAGACGGCTCACATCGAATTCGAGGACACGGTCGTACCGGGCGCCGGGGTCCGAATGAAACGTCTTGAAATGATCCAGCGCCGATGCTTTATCCGCATAGTCATCTTTGGTGAATTTCCAAAGGTATTCGACGGTGGTCATGTCGGGATAGCAAATTCCCGATGTTCCTCCGGCCTCGACCGCCATATTGCAAAGGGTCATTCTCGATTCCATGCTCATGGCATCGACCACCGGCCCGGTAAATTCCAACACTTTATTGGTGGCCCCGTTGACCCCCAGTTGATGGATGATGAAAAGGATCACATCTTTGGCGAAAACACCTTCCGGCATCCTGCCGGTGATGTCGATTCTGATGGTCGATGGATAATGAAAGGCGCAGACACCCTTTAGGATTCCCACTTCGAGGTCGGTCGTTCCGACGCCCGCGGCAAAAGCGCCGAAAGCGCCATGGGTGCAGGTATGAGAATCCCCCATAATGACCGTGAATCCGGGCCTGACGAAACCCATCTCCGGAAAGAGCGCATGACAGATGCCGTTTCTGCCGATATCGAAAAAATCCGGAATATTGTGTCTCCGAGCCCAGTCCCTTAAAATTTTGCCCTGCATGGCGGTTTTAGAATCTTTTGCCGGTGTCACGTGGTCGATGACGACTTTGATCTTGCCGGGATCGAACACCCTGTCCTTGCCCCGATCGACAAGGTCATTGATGGCGATCGGCGTTGTGATTTCATGGCAGAACACGGCATCCAGCCGGATGACATGAACGTCTTCTGAAGGGTTGTCCACCCTGTGCGCGTCAAATATCTTTTCTGCAATGGTTTTTCCCATAAAACACCCCATCAATCCCTACTATTCTTTGTCTGATTTTAAAACCGAGAGAAAAGCGGACTGTGGAATCATAACCTGTCCCACCATTTTCATCCGTTTTTTCCCCTTTTTTTGTTTTTCCAGAAGCTTTCGTTTTCGAGTGACGTCCCCGCCGTAGCATTTTGCGGTAACATCCTTTCTAAACGGCGAAATGGTCTTTCGTGCAATAATGTTACCGCCGATAGCGCCCTGAATCGCGATTTTAAACATCTGCCTTGGAATTTCCTCACGAAGTTTTTCACAGGCGCGTCTTGCGCGATCCACCGCCCGGTCCCGGTGGACAAGCTGAGAAAGCGCATCCACGCGCTCGCCGTTGATGAGGATGTCCAGTTTGACCAGATCCGTTTCTCTGAAATCGATAATATCGTAGTCAAAGGAGCCGAACCCCTGAGTGACCGATTTGAGCTTGTCGTAAAAATCATAAATCACTTCCGCCAGAGGAAGCTCGAATATCATTTCCAGTCGGTTACTGGTTAAGTATTGATATGTTTTGTTAATCCCCCTGTGATCCAGGCACAGCTTCATGACTAAGCCCATATAGCGGTCCGGAATGATGATTGCCGCTCGAATAAACGGTTCTTTTGTGCGTTCAATGGTGGTCGGATCCGGATACAGTGCCGGGTTGTCGATGATTTTTATGGTGCCGTCATTCATCGTCAGCTCATATCGCACCGAGGGCGCCGTTAATATCAATGAAAGATCGTACTCACGCTCGAGCCGCTCCTGGACGACTTCGAGATGGAGGAGACCTAAAAAGCCGCAGCGGAACCCGAATCCCAATGCCACCGAGGTGTCTTTTTCGTAAATCAGGGACGCATCATTGAGTTTCAGTTTTTCCAGGCCGGAGGACAGGTCTTCGTAACCGTCCGAAGCTACCGGATAGATTGAAGAAAAAACCACCGGTTTTGTCTCCTTGAAACCCGGCATAGGGCTTTCGCAGGGACGATGCTTCATCGTGACGGTATCCCCGCAACGGGTATCGCTGACGGTCTTTATCCCTGCGATGATATAACCGACCTCTCCTGCTGAAAGCGCATTTCTCGGGATGCGCTTGATCTGGAATACCCCGACCTCTTCCACCCTATAGACGGCATTATTGGACATGAACATAATCGTATCTTTTGGTTTTACAGTTCCCTGAAAAACCCGGATGTGAACGATCGTTCCCCGAAACGCGTCGTAATGGGAATCGAATATCAAGGCCTGGAGCGGCGATTCCTGATCACCGGAAGGCGGGGGAAGATAATTTACGATGGCTTCCGGCACCGCTTCGACGCCGGTCCCTTCCTTTGCGGAGATGAGGATGGCGGTTTCGGGATCAAGACCCAGATCATCTTTAATCTGCTGTTTGACCCGGTCGACATCGGCCGAAGGAAGATCGATTTTGTTGATGATCGGGATAATTTCAAGATCGTGTTCAAGGGCCATATAAAGATTTGCAAGGGTTTGGGCTTCGACCCCCTGACTGGCGTCGATGAGAAGCAATGCGCCTTCGCACGAAGCCAGCGCCCGTGACACTTCATAGGTAAAATCCACATGGCCGGGAGTGTCGATCAGGTTTAAAATATAAGATTGCTTGTCCTTGGCCTGATAAGGAAGACAAATGGTCTGACTTTTTATGGTGATGCCGCGCTCACGTTCAATATCCATATTGTCTAGAATCTGATCTTTAAAATCCCTATCGAGGACCACATGGGTCATCTGTATCAGGCGGTCGGAAAGTGTCGATTTCCCGTGATCAATATGAGCGATGATGCTGAAATTTCTAATTCTCTTCATTTCGATCGGCAACGTATTCTCCTGGGGCATGTGATAGGCCAAAAGCCTGTTGACACCATCTTTCTTTCACGTTATGCTCAAAATCCTAAATTTTGATATATGCTTCGATCTTTTAGCCAAAGAGCAAGCACCATCCTTTTTCCTGTATTCCTTTATCCATTCAGAAGCGTCAAGGGCAAAGGTAAAGAAGGATTTTTATCAAATTAATATGAAACATGTCAAGCGTGAGACAATAACGGCCGATATTTCATTCTGATGAAAAAAAATAAGATAGAAAAAATGCATGAACACATTTTAGTTGTTGAGGATGATACCGCTATTAGAGATTCCATTCATGAATGCTTTGAACGGCAAGGATTCCCTGTTTCAAGCGTCGCCAGCGCCGAAGAGGCCATTGAAATCATAAAATCAAAAGATATTCATATTTTGATCACCGATATCATGCTCCCCGGCAAGAACGGCCTTCAACTGACCCACGAAATCAAAAAGGATTACGATATCGATGTTATCGTGATGACCGGTTACAGCGAAAATTATTCCTATGAAGAGGCCATTCATAAAGGCGCCAGCGATTTTGTTTTTAAGCCGTTTCGTTTCGAGGAATTGGTGCTGAGATTGAAGAGAGTTTTAAAAGAAAGGCGACTTACCAAGGAGCGCAACCGCATCCTCAGCAAACTTGAAAATCTGGCCATTACAGATGGTCTGACTAAATTATATAATTTAAGACATTTCTATCATTTGCTGGAAATAGAGATTGACCGATGCTCTCGCTATGGCCATCCCCTGGCTCTTTTACTGATGGATATCGACAACTTCAAAATCTACAATGACACTTACGGTCATCTGGAGGGCGACAAAGTTCTGATCCGCCTGGGGCAGATCATTACGTCGTGTCTTAGAACAATGGATAGCGCTTTCAGATACGGCGGCGAGGAATTTACGATAATTCTTCCGGAAACAACGGCCGAAGAAGCCAAAAATGTTGCCCACAGGATTAAAACCGTCGTGGAATACGAACACTTTCTTCCGGAACCCGGAAACCCCATCCGCATTACCGTCAGTACCGGTGTTACGGAATATACCAATAAAGAACCATTGTCCACATTTATCAAAAGAGCGGATCAGGCCATGTATCTTTCCAAAGAAAAAGGGCGAAATACCATTTCGTTCCTGTTCGCCGAAAACTCATAGAAGCGGTTTCAAAACCTCCCCTCGGACTCAATCTTTGCGTTGGACGTCTCAGTCCGCCTTGACCTTGAGCCCGATTGAAGGTCTTGAAACCACTTCTAACCCTCGAACTGGCTCGCTTCGTTCGCTAACAATTGGAATAATGGGTTCCGGGTTCACCGTTAAACGTTCGATGTTGTAAAAAAAACATACAGATACGATTCATTCGTGGTGATAGAACATCTAACCATTTAGCCCTGAACTCTGAACCCTGAACACCGGTTAACTAACGACGTACCTGCCCCACCCCGAATGCAATAAAAAAGATGATGGAGGCCAGTGCCACAATGGTTGCGCCCGACGGCAGGTTTGCAAAATATGAGATGATCAAACCACCGGCGGTGGATACCAGCGCAAAGAATATGGAAAGCGCGATCATGGTATTGTAGCGCCGCGTGACTTGGGATGCGGCTGCTCCGGGGATCACCAGAAGTGCGGAAACAAGGATAATGCCGATAATTTTCATGCTGATGACCACGGACAAGGCGAGGATGGTGAGGAGGAAATGATCCAGAAAGGCCAC
Source organism: Desulfobacterales bacterium (assembly GCA_022340885.1). Taxonomy (GTDB): domain Bacteria; phylum Desulfobacterota; class Desulfobacteria; order Desulfobacterales; family UBA11574; genus UBA11574. The sequence continues at coordinate 11,613 of JAJDND010000003.1, forward strand.
CGGCATCCCACTGACAAAAGCCACTTCCCGATCATAGGCCACAAACAGCAATTCCTTGAAAAATATCTTTGTTGAAAGCAGTACCAACCCGCCGAGAACGGCGATGACAATCAAGTCCTGCCGGGTAATTGCCAGAATATTTCCAAAAAGATATCCGAAAAGGTCGACATTGTAATGGGCCGACATGCCGATAAAAATAACTCCCAGCGCCATTGCCAGGGGGAAAAATATTCCGATGGCGGTATCCGTGCTGATCCGTTCTTCTTTTCCGATATAGCCGATGGCATTGGAGACCACCACCGCAAAACCGATGGCGGTCCACGTGGGGGATACGCCCAGCAGGGCGCCCAATGCCACGCCGCCGAAAGCCGAATGGGCCACTCCCACGCCGATAAAGGAAAGACGACGCAGCACCACAAAGAAAGACACCACCGCCAGAACAAAGCCGAGCATCATGCCGGCCAAAAAGGCATTTCTCATAAATTCAAAGCTGAACATATCAATCATGGTCTTGATGGCTGCGAAAACAGGTTGCGCATTTCGAGTCATGGACAATGACCTTGAGGTCTTCTCCAAATACTTTTTTGGCAACATCGGTTGAAAAACAGGAATCCGGCTCATCGTGATAGTGAAGCTGGACGTTCAAACATGCCACCCGGTTGGCATGGGATGTAATGACTCCGATGTCGTGGGACACCATGATGACGGAGATGCCCTGTTCGTTTCTGAATTTTGCCAAAAGCTCGTAGAAGTCTTCTTGGGCGACACTGTCGATGCCGGTGGAAGGTTCATCCAATATCAACAGTTTCGGCCGTGAGGCCATTGCGCGGGCAATATTGACCCGCTGCTGCTGTCCGCCGGACAGTATCGCAAAAGGTTTTTTGGCATGGCCGGCCATGTTGACACGGGACAGAAGATCCATGGCGATGTCTTTGCTGCGACGATCCGGCTTGTGGAACAGACCGATGCGATTGTAAAGACCCATGAGAACCACATCGAGGACGCTGACCGGAAACGATCGATCCGCATGGGAAATCTGAGGAAGGTATCCGATTTCCAGCCGGCTGTTTTTGTCGGGTTTGTTCCCAAACAATCGGACCGACCCCTTTTGCGGCTGCACCAGACCGAGAATGACATTGAGCAACGTGGTTTTTCCCCCGCCGTTGGGGCCGACAATACCGAATATCTCGCCGGCATAGCAATTAAAATAGATGGACTTTAAAACCCATTTGCCGTCGTAAGCCACCCACACGTCGTTCAGTTCGACGATGGATTCTTGGGTGGTTTCCGAATCAATGGCCGTTTGTTTCATTCCATGGCCTCCTTTAATATCTTTAGATCGTGTGTCATGAGATCCACGTAAGTATTTCCGTAAGGTTGTCCGGGACCGCCGATGGGGTCGAGCAAAAGAACCCGGACTCGGGCTTCTTTTGCAATGATCTCGGCTGCGCGGGGATTGAGCTGAGGCTCGGCGAATACGGCACGGATATGATAGCGTTTGATGGCCTCGATGATGTTCTTAATCTGCAGCGGCGTCGGATTCCTTCCCGGGGCCGCTTCAATGACGCCGGCGGAATCAAGACCGTACCGCCGCGCAAAATAATCCCACGACGCGTGAAAAGCGATATATTTTTTGTTTTTAAAACGGGCGGTCGTCGTCGCAATCAGAATGTCGAGTCTGTCCAGTGTTTTCTGATAACGCCGATTCTTCTCATTATAATACGGCATGTGTGCCGGATCAACCTTGCACAGTGCGGCGGTGATTTTATCGACCATGGATTTAGCGATGACAGGGTCCAGCCATATGTGGGGATTGGCAACCGCCGGTTCGTTTTTTAATGTCGACGCAGCTTTGTTATGGGGATGAATTTCATGACCATGCTCGGTTGAAGCAATCAGATGGACGCCGCGGGATAACACCACGGTCATAAGGTCCGGTCCCGACAGCTGAATGAATTTACCGGCCCAGAATTCCAGGCCGACACCGATCATAAAAAATATTCGTGCCGATGAAAAGGCTCTCACCAGACTCGGCTTTGGTTCAAAAGTATGGGGGCTCGCTCCGGGCGGCAGCACGCAGGTCACCGTTACATAATCCCCACCGACCTGCCGAACCATGTCAGCGACCGGATAAATGCTGGCGATCACCGGAATTTTTTCCCCAAGGCATGAAACAGCGGGGATCTGGATCAATAAAAAAAAGAGCAATGGAATAAAAGCACGACAACACATCGCATGGCATATTTCGGATTTTCTGATCTTCATTGTGCTTTCTCCATTCGTTCAGATGCACAGGGAGGATATCCTCCGTTAATCGTTTTGCCGTGGTTGTATTTTTGCAATCGTGAGATCGTATTCAGCCAAATGCGCTAGGGACATGTGTACCCCTAAATCGAGCCCATAGTCAATAATTGTCCGGGATTTTTAAAATTTACTTGAAATTTCAGATCCGGATTCTTATCTTATAACCTTATCATCCAACCTAAAGGAGGCGGCCATGTCGTCAAAGGATCTGCCGACTCCCGCTCATTTTGATGCCGACAAGGTGGGGCGGGTATGGAGAGTTCCATATCAGGAGCGCAGCGAAGGCGCAAAAAAATGGGCAAAACAGCATAAAATAAAGGCTGCTTCAAAAGATCTTTTCAAAATCTGTCTTTTGCTCGTGGATGTGCAGAATACATTTTGTATACCGGGGTTTGAACTCTTTGTCGGCGGTCGTTCGGGAAGCGCTGCGGTGGATGACAATACACGATTGTGCGAGTTCATCTATCGCAATCTGGATGTGATCACCCGGATTTGCCCCACCATGGATACCCATCAAGCCGTACAGATCTTTCATAGCCTCTTTCTGATCGATGAAAAGGGTGAGCATCCCGAGCCGTTTACGCTTATTTCCGCGCAGGACGTCGAAAAGGGGATCTGGAAATTCAATCCCAATGTCGCTGAAAGCCTGAACATCGATAAAGCTTACGGTCAGGAGTTTTTACGTCACTATACCCGGAGACTGAAAGAAGGCGGCAAATACGATCTCACCATCTGGCCGTATCACGCCATGCTGGGGGGGATCGGCCATGCGCTGGTTTCAGCGGTTGAGGAGGCTGTTTTTTTTCATGGCATCACGCGATACGCGCTGCCTGATTTCCAGGTCAAAGGAAGCAATCCGTTTACGGAGAATTATTCGGTGCTTAGCCCCGAAGTTCTGGATGACGGCGACGGCAACCCAATCGCGCAAAAAAACACCGGGTTTATCGCCAGGCTTTTAGACTTTGATGCGGTTATCATTGCCGGACAGGCAAAAAGCCACTGTGTGGCCTGGACCATCGACGACCTGTTACGAGAGATAGCTTCCTCGAATAAGGCACTGGCCGAAAAGGTATATCTTTTGGAAGATTGCACATCTCCGGTGGTCATCCCCGGTGTGGTGGACTATACGGACCAGGGGGATGCCGCTTTTCGACGATTTGTCGATGCAGGAATGCATATATGTCGTTCAACGGATTCATTAAGACACCTGTTTGATATTGACCCTTAACAATGAAGCCGGCTTACCGGGTACGATTTGCGGAGCTGAATTCTCATGACGCAACACCACCGAGCGGGGCCGCTGTTTACCGACCTTTATGAATTGACCATGACGGCCGGTTATTTTGCACACCGGGTATTGGATACGGCGACCTTTTCCCTGTATATCAGAGATGCCTATTCCACCAGAAATTTTTTTGTGGCCGCCGGTCTCGAACAGGTTCTGGATGAACTGGCTGGTTTCCGGTTTTCCGATGAAGAGATCGATTATTTGAAAACCACCGGCCGATTTTCGGCCGATTTTCTTTTTTTTCTTAAGCAGCTTCGCTTTAGCGGTGATGTTTATGCCATGCCCGAGGGCACGGTTTTTTTTGCCAACGAGCCGGTTCTGGAAGTGACCGCACCCATCATTGAAGCCCAATTGCTGGAGACCTTCTTACTCAATACCGTCGGTTTTCAGACCATGATCGCTTCAAAAGCGGCGCGGTGCATTCATGCCGCCGCCGGCCGGCCCCTGATCGACTTTTCCCTGCGACGGACTCAGGGGCAGGATGCCGGACTCAACGTCGCCCGCAGCACTTTCATTGCCGGATTCACGGCAACAAGCAACGTACTGGCCGGTAAAACATACGGCATCCCGGTTTCCGGAACCATGGCGCATTCGTATGTGGGCGCCTTTGACGGCGAAAAAGATGCATTTTTAGCGTATTCCGAAACGTTTCCCGAACAATGTATATTTCTAATCGATACCTATGATACGCTTGAAGGCGCTAAGAATGCCGTTGCCGTCGCCAATGAAATGAAAAAAAAGGGACATACGCTTATCGGTGTCCGGCTTGACAGCGGAGACACGGTGAGTCTGAGTCAAGGGGTTCGCAGGATTTTAGACGATGCCGGGTTTTATGATGTCAAAATTTTTGCCAGCAGCGGGTTTGATGAGTTTAAGATCGCAAAGGTCTTGTCCGATGGGGCCAGGATCGATGCCTTCGGGGTCGGCACCAAAGTGGGGGTTTCTTCGGATGCGCCGTTCGTCGATGTCGTTTACAAGATGGTCCACTTCAAAGACCGTGAGGTTCGCAAATTGAGTCCCGGAAAGGTGACGCTGGCCGGAGAAAAACAGGTCTTCAGGAATAAAAAAACGAATGGATATTTCGTCGAGGATATTATCGGCGTGAGAGATGAGTCTATTTTGGGAAGCGAGCCGCTGCTGGAAAAAGTAATGGAAAATGGGATCGTGTTGCGTGCGCACCCCTCGCTTGAAGAGATCCGAAAAAGATTTGCGCTGAATTTTTCCAGTCTCGATGAAAAATACAAGTCGATTAGCGACGTGGTGGTCTATCCTGTTAAGCTCAGCCACGGCCTTGAAAAACTTCAGTAAAGATTCGTCAGTCCCGTTATTTTTCAAAAAAAGAATTAAAAATTGATTTTTGTATTAGGATTCGATAAGAAATTAGAAGCATCTCAAAAAAGTCTTTTTGTCCGATATCGGAGTTGAGCCCTCGGATCAAGTCCTCGACATACTTAAGTATGCCTGCGGGTTGCTTCTCGGCCTCGCCTTGATCTCGACCGAAAATCCTAATTTTGAGATAGCTTCTAAATAGTGGATTAACGCGTAGCGCCGTAAAGAAACGAAAGCGATCTTCAAGTAACTTTCCAAAAAGCGACCTACCAGGCAAATCATTAATTTCACCAAGAAAGGAGGATGTATATGAAAAAAGGCATTTTGAGTTTATTTGTGGTTGTAAGTTGTATTGCGCTGTTTGCTTTTTCTACCATGGCGGCAGAGCCCATTAAGATCGGCTCCCTGGTATCGACAACCGGAGATCTGGCCGCCTATGGCCCTCCCGTTAACAATGGTGCCTTGCTGGCTGCGGATGACATCGATGCCGCAGGCGGTGTTTTGGGGCGCAAAATTGAAATCATTTTGAGGGACACGCAAACCAACCCCACCGCCGCCGTCGATGCAGCCAAAAAACTTGTGGATATCGACAAAGTCGTGGCGATTACAGGAGCCCTTTCTTCAGGGGTCACCATCCCGGTGGCGACATCGGTGTCCATCCCCAGCAAGGTGGTGCAAATCTCTCCGGCTTCGACGTCCGAAAAGATTACCACATTGAAGGACAATGACTACATTTTTAGAACCGTGCCCATGGATGCGCTGCAGGCACCGGCCCTTGCAGAGGTCCTGACCAAGGAAAAGCATTATAAAAAAGTTTCCGTTGTCTATGTGAATAATGACTATGGAGAAGGACTGGCCAAGGGCCTGAAGGCTGCTTTTGAAAAAATGGGCGGCCAGGTGACGGCGCTGGTTCCCTATAACCCAAAGCAGGCATCTTACAAGGGCGAAGCACAAAAGGCCATTGACGGAAACCCGCAAGCCGTGGTCATGATTGCTTATCCGCAATTCGGAGCGGTGATCATGCGCCAGATTGTGCAACTGGGGTTCAAGGGCGGCTTTGCATATGCAGACGGTATGAAGGCGCCGGAGGTGGCAAAAAATGTGGGGGATAAGTATGTTGAAAACACTTACGGCACCGCACCCGGCAACCCCAACAAGCAAATGGCCACATGGTTTCAGAACCACTACAATGCCAAATTCGGGGAAATGCCGCCCAAACCGTATATCGACACCGAATACGATGCGGTTGTTTTAATCGCATTGGCCATCGCCAAAGGCGGCGCAGCCACCCCCGAAGCCGTGCATAAAAACCTGCGCGCCGTTGCGGGCCCTCCGGGTGTTAAGGTGGATGCGCGCAACCTGAAAAAAGCATTAAAACTGATCAAGGAGGGGAAAAACATCAATTACGAAGGTGTTTCCGGAAGCTGCGATTTTGATAAGTACGGTGACGTCCCCGGTAGTTATGAGGTATGGAAGTTCTCCCATGGAAAAATCCAAACCGTCAAATATATAACTGTCGGCATGTAAAAAAGAATCGTCCTGATACATAAACGGCCGCCTCCGTTCGGGGAGGCGGCCGTTTATTATATTCAGTTTTACGGGTAACCATCAACAGAGCAAATCCCTTCAGGGGATAACCAAAACCGAGCCCTCCGGACTCGGATTCTTTACTCTTGCTCTTGCTTTTTGGCCGCCTTCATCACGCTTTTTTCACCGAGAATCCCCTGGGGCCGGACCAGCAGAATGACCTCCAAAAATATGGCGATGGCGATGACTCTGAAGGCGCCCGCTTTTACGGCATAATCGACCGGCACCACATTGGTAATCAGATCGGTGAGGGACCATAATCCCCAGATGACCAGGGCGCCGAGAAGTGCGCCTTTGTTGCTGCCGCTTCCGCCGGCGATGAGCATCACCCAGACCAGAAAGGTGGCGCTCATGGGGACAAAAACTTCGGGGCTGATAAACTGGATGAAATGTGCGTATAAAGAACCCGCCATTCCCATAATCATGGAACCGAGAACCAGGGACTCCATCTTGTATCGAATGATGTTTTTGCCCATGGCCTGGGTCACGGTTTCGTCTTCTCCAATGGCCTTTAACACCCGACCCCAGGGTGATTTCAGGGCTTTTTCGATGGCCAGATAAACGCCGATCACAAACACAACCATCAGCAACAGGTAGAACAGGTTATAGTTGAAAGTGATATAGTGTTGAAAAGGTCTGGGAATACCGCTGACGCCGCGGACACCGTTGGCCAGCCAGGCTTCGTTATTGAAAAAAAGGCGGATGGTCTCGGCAATGCCGATGGTGGCAATGGCCAGGTAATCTTCCTTCAGCTTCAACGTAGGGATCCCGATGAGAAAAGCGATGAAACCGCTCAGCAACACCGCAATCACTAAGGCGGGTAGAAACGGCATATTGAATCCGCCGACACGATCCATTGCCGGCGGTGTTGTCAGGATGGCGGAGGTATAGGCGCCCACGGCAAAAAAACCGGCGATGCCGATATTGAACAATTTGGTGTAGCCCCACTGGATATTCAGGCCCAGACTCAACAGGCCGTAAACCGAAACAATCACCAGGAAAAATACGAAGTAGGAGAAAAGACCGCTTAAATCCATCGTTTGGAACCTCCGAAGATGCCTTGGGGACGGATTAATAATACGAGGATCATGATAATAAAGGCCACTGCCGGTTTGTAAGCCGTTGAAATAAATCCCGTCGAGACTTCCTGGGCGATACCGATGATCAAACCGCCCACCATGGCGCCGTATGGCTGCCCGATGCCGCCCAGGATCGCTGCGGCGAACAGCGGCAGCAGCAGCTGCCACCCCATGGGAGGTCGAAGACCGTTTTCCAGGCCCAGCATAATGCCGCCGAACACGGCCAACGCCGTTCCGACACTCCATGTCCAGATTATGACGCGTCGGGTATCGATCCCCACCACCTCGGCCAAATCCATATTATCCGAGGAAGCGCGCATGGCCTTGCCGATCCTCGTCTTTTTTAAAAACAGATGCACCAGGACAATGAGCGCCGCGGTAACAATAATGATCCCGATTTCATAACTGTTCATACTAATTCCCGGGATCACTTCAAAATCCAGATGGATTGCGCGCGAATAATACGTCAGATCAGGGCCCCAGAAAAGTAATATGACATTGCGCAAAAAAAGCGCCACGCCGACCGAGGCGATGAGAAGGATAATCGGGCCGGTGGTGCGAAAGAATCGATAGAGATAGTGATCGATCAGGATGGCAACGGCAATGGACACTGCGATGGCCAGAACCACGGCGATGGGGAAAGGTACCTGCAAACTCAGAAAGAGCAGCGCCAGGTAGGCGCCCAGGCTCATGGTATCGCCGTGGGCAAAATTGGCGAATTTTAAAATACCGTAAACCATTGTCAGACCGATGGCCCCAAGGGCGATAATGGAACCGAAGATAATACCGTTTGCGATCAATTGTAACATAATCAGGACCGTCTCCTAAGCACCTCCCAGATAAAGCCGCCCCACCTCCGGATTCGCAAGCAGCGCTTCACCCGTATCTTCATATCGATTTTTCCCCATGACCAGCACATAACCCCGGTCAGACATCCCAAGGGCTTTCTTGGCGTTTTGTTCGACCATGAGAATGGCCACGCCGCTTTGCTGAATTTCCATGACCTTTTCAAAAATTTCATCCCGTACCAGGGGCGCCAACCCCGCTGAAGGCTCATCCAGCAAAAGAAGCCTGGGTTCCAGCATCAAAGCCCGTCCCAGGGCCAGCATCTGGCGTCCTCCGCCGGAAAGTGTGCCCGATACGCTTTTCCGCTTATCGGCAATGAACGGGAAAAGTTCAAATACCCTGTCCATGGAGCCGGTAAGATCATCATTTCTGATAAAGGCGCCCATTTGCAGATTTTCTTCAACGGTGAGCGAAGGGAATACATTTTTCTCCTGGGGCACGTAACTCATCCCCAGCTTCACCAGCTGGTTGGGTCGCATACCAATGATGGATCGGCCGTCGAAAGCAACGGAACCCTGTTTGACGGAGATCAATCCGAAAATGGATTTCATCAGGGTGGATTTGCCGGCGCCGTTGGGTCCGATGATCGATACGATTTCGTTATCGCCGCAATGGATGGAAACGCCGTTGAGTATCATGACCTCACTATATCCGCTAACCAGATCTTCAACTTCTAATATTGCCATTATCAATCACCCAGGTAGGCGTTTATGACCCGTTCGTCGTTTCTGATTTGTGGGGGTGTCCCTTGGGTTAGAATGGAACCGGCGTTCATGACGATAATGGGATCGCAGATCGTCATGACCAATTCCATATTGTGTTCAACGATAAGGAAAGTTATTCCCCGGCCGTTCAACTGATGAATATAACCGATCAGTTTATTCATCAGCGTTGGGTTGACGCCGGCACCCGGTTCGTCCAGCAGAACAATTTCAGGATCGGCCATCATGGTCCTGGCAATTTCCAGGAGCCGTTTTTGTCCGGTGGAAAGATTCCCGGCGTATTCGTCCTTCAAATGGAAGAGCTCGACAAATCTCAGGGTTTCGAGGGCGCGTTCTTTGACCTGTTTTTCCTGAGCGCGAACCCGCCACGGCCGGAACCAGGCATTCCATATTATCTCACCTTCCTGCTGGCCGGGAACCAGCATCAAATTCTCCAGAAGCGTCATCTTTTCCAGCTCCCGGGAAATCTGGAAGGTGCGTATCAGGCCTTTATGAAAAATCTTATCGGGGCGAAGACCGTCGATCCGGTCTCCTTTCAGAAATACTTTTCCCGTGTCGGGCTTATGAAATCCGCTGATGAGATTGAATAAGGTGGTTTTTCCGGCGCCGTTGGGCCCTATCAAGGCCGTGATGGTCCCTTTGGAGACCTCCAGAGAACATTGGTTGACCGCCAGCATTTTTCCAAATGATTTACATATCCCTTCCACTTTCAGCAGGTCGTCAGAATTTTTCATCTCAACATTCATTTCCAATGCCATTATAACCGCGCATGCTTAACCCGGGGCCATCAATAATAATACAGCGTTTGCGATGTGTTCTTTCCGATCGAAAGAAAAACCTTTAATTATGCTATCTTGGTCTATAACAAACCGCTACATTCCGATCAAGCGAAATAAATAATATTATGAATACACCTGTCCGGTTAAACAGGCAAACGGATAGGATATTTTTTTCGTTCCCAAATTTTTCTTGCCGTTTGAATGAGATATTAGTATTGAAACTGTATCATATTGTGTAAAGATAAGTCATCTGTCTTCTCGTCGATTTCAGGTCAAGGGAATCTAAAAATTTCGGGATAACGCTTTATCGTGAAAAAAGTCGGGATTGTCGTCAAAGAGGACGCCGAAGCCAAGAAGAAAGCTGGCGAACTTGAACGCTGGCTCCGGTCTAAAAATATCGATATTGTCGGTAAAGACCATTTGCCGCCGGGGCGCAGGATGCAAGACAGGTATGAAACCTGTGCGCCGTCGGACCTGTTTTGTGTTTTTGTGCTCGGCGGAGACGGAACTTTTTTGAGCGCGGTCCGGTGGATCGGCGATCAGTCGATACCGATTCTCGGGATCAAGTTCGGTGATGTGGGATTTTTGGCGGAGACCGTGGAAGAGGATCTTTTTCCGACGGTCGAGATGGTGTTGAATAAAAAGTTCGATACAGAACAGCGGATGCGTCTTCTGGTCTCCGTTACGATGAAGGATAAAGAAATCGCTCGTGAAACCGTGTTGAACGACATCGTCATCAACAAGGGCGCCCTGGCCAGACTGGCCCATATCGAAACATACATCGACAATCATTATTTGACCACCTACAGTGCAGACGGGCTCATCGTCGCAACGCCCACCGGTTCAACCGCCTACTCCCTGGCGGCCGGCGGCCCCGTGATCCATCCGGCGGTCCCCGGCATCCTCATGACGCCGATCTGTCCGTTTACGCTGACCAACCGCCCGCTGATTGTTCCGGATACCGCCACCATCCGAATCAGCCTGGGAGAAAAGTCTTCGGATATCATGCTGACCTTCGACGGCCAGGCCGGCCTCGAAATTAATGAAGACCATACCATCATCATCAAAAAAGCACCCTGCCCGGTTCGTATGATTACCTTGCCGGATAAACATTATTTCGATGTTCTCAAGGCCAAGCTGCGATGGAGTGGGGGGCGTACTTAATCCCTATTTGGAATAGAGACGGAGCCGGTTAAAATATTCTGCGCGGCAGTCGTTTTCGATTTGGATCAGATGTTTAAACGGCCTGTTAAAATCGGTGTTTCCCGCAGTAAATACGCCGTGCCCGTAAACGATAACACCCTGATGTTCTCCAATGGCTTTGGGAACGGTATTGCACAGCGCAGATGGACCTGATCCGACCTCTCCTGATACGATGGGGATACCGCGTACAAACCGTTCATGGGGGCATTTTACATGACATTTGTCGCGACACCCGCAGTTTTCCAAATCACAGTCCATGGACAAAATAACGGAAAATTTGGGATGTCCATGAAGGATGGCCCTGCTGCCGGCATGCTGCACGATTTTCAAATGCGTCGGGAGTTCACTGGAAGCGGTGATGGGAACACAGGAAGACCCGTTCAGCGGACACGGATCGATGGCATCTTTTAGTTGATCGAGGCTGCTGCCGGTCTGACTGATATAAAGGGTTTGTCCATCACTAAACGAGATGTTGCCGAAATATGAATCGACCAGTCGGTGTTCAACCACCAACCGACCGGCCTCCTGAATCGCTTCGTAAATATGTTTTTTTGATTTAAAGGGCCCCTTCGTTAGAGAACCATTGAACGAAACCGGCGGATCGAGTGCCTGAACCACCCGAACGAACACCTGCCCGAGTTTTTGGTCCGCTTGTCTTTTTCGGGTCAGAAATAGAAAGTCCACAAAGAATTTCACAAAACATGCAAAACAGACCGAGGAAAACGTGACGTAGGCCTGTTCAAGGCCGACCGTGCCGTAAGTGATAATCCCGTGGCCGGGTACAATGACGCATTTTCGTTTTTTTAGCAGCGGCACAACCGCATCGGGCGACAGTTCGAATGCCACCGGCAGATCATGGATAAATGTTCTGGTTTCACAATCATTGGGTGTGATGGTGCCGTTGGACGCTTCTGCCAGGTAGTCGATGATGCTGCGATACGGCTCGGCGGGCTGTGAGAAAATAAGGGCGTTGATATTTAATCGATTGAATAACATTTCCAGCTCGAAAATGTTATCGCAGGGTTTGTTCCATTCAAGGTGGGCGTCCAGGGAGCCCATAAGCAATGCATCCGGCTCCACAAGACCGCTGCGGATCATCTTATTTTCGGTGGTTTGAAACATCGGATATTTTCTCGATGGGCCCTAGCCCTAAATTCCGTGCGACCGCCGAAACAGGCATGCCGCTTTTATTCAGTTTTCTCGCCATGTAATAATTGGACCGCGCCGTTAAAAATGCGTCTCTGTCTATCGGGCCGATACGGATACCGCTGTTTTGATCCCCGGCCATTGAAAAAAACCGGGACGGCAGATCATCGTCCTTTTCAGTAAAGCCGTTGGCGGCGTTCATCATCCGTTCATTGTAGCAGATCCGGTCACCGACCGTGAAGAGATCCTGGGCAGATGTTTTGATGCCTGTGACAGCCGCATAAATTCTGGCATATTCTTCCAGGGATGCGGCAAAGAATATGAATTTGCATGCGGTCAGAGAATCTGCAACGGCATTTACGTCTTCGCCGATTTTAATCATTCGTGCTTTTTCGCTAAAGGAAAACCGATCGGTGGCGACCGGTTTTCTGAGGATTTCGTGACTCACCGGATACGCCCTCAAATGACAACCGCCCCTGGAAGATACGGCATATGCAAGGGCCATCCCGTAAGCGCCCCTTGGATCATACGCCGGCAATTCCAGTCCCTTGACCGCCATGGCAAGTTCGGGCCGGCCGCAGGATATTGCATATTTTACTGCCCCCCGGCCGAGTTGGGCGCCCACGCCCTGTTTTTTCCCAATGTCCGTCAACAGCGAAACGATTTCTTCGGGCGCCAGTTTCCTTTGCATAATTTCCGAAAAGCATGCCAGTGTGGATGCCGCTGAAATGGTGTCCATTCCCATGTCATTGCATATCCTGTTGGCGTTTACGACGGTATGGATATCGGCGTTGCCCAACAGCGCGCTGAAATGAGACATGGTTTCAAATTCGGGCATGCTCGCCCGATGCCCGGCGGTTTTTTTGCATAGAATGTGACATCCCCGACAACCGGTTTTTTTGGGGGCATATTGTTTTTTGAACGCATATGCGTTCATTTTCAGAGCCCGGTCAAAGCGGGTTTTTTGAAAATTATCGGTGGGCATCATCCGTCTGGCATCCATCAGGTCGTACAGCGCTCCGGTACCGTACCGTGAGATCCCGAACTTCCCCAAAAGTACCGGAGACGCTGCGACCAGCCGGAATACATCTTCTTTTGCAGAGGATAAGGCGGCGGGGTCAAAGACATTGGTTTTATGTGTCCCTTTTGCAGTGATATATTTTATATTTTTGGCGGCGAACGAAAGTCCGATCCCGTTTCTTCCTGCGGCATAATGGCCGTCGACGATGATGCTGGAAAAAAGAACGCCGTTTTCCGCCGCCGGTCCGATTACGGCAGTGGCGCCTTTATATTTGAGCAGCGAATTCACAGCGCCGACTTCCCGGCCTTCAAGGGGGGATGCATCGACAATCCGGATGTCGTTGTCCGTGATTTCTATGCCGCAGAGCTGGCTTGACTTTCCGGATACGATAATGCCGTCGAATCCGGCCTTTTTTAATTGAAACCCGAAAGATCCGCCCACAGAAGCATCACCCACCGTGCCTGTCAAAGGAGAACGGGACATCATGGTCATTCTCCCGCTGGTGGGAGAGCGGGTATTGACAAGAGGGCCGGTAAACAACAGAAGGGGCATTTGCGGATGGTTCCACTCAAGGGTTATCGAAGTCCGGATATAAAATCCTGCCAAACCTCTCCCGCCGATGAACTTTTTTAAGATCCCGATGTCGGGAACTTCAACGCGCCATGACCTTTGCGTGAGATCTATCCTGGCGATTTTACCGTGCCATCCATACATGTTTAAAGCATCCGTATCACGGGGGTTTGGACTGAATTTGCCGTAAAAAAACTTCATATCAAGTTTAGATAAACGCAGATCCGGAGTCAAGATGGAAAGGCGTGCACATGCAATCATCTTGACATATCTTGCTTTAAAACTTACATTTAAAAATTCGTAAGTTTGACAGTCTCGTAAAAAATCTAAAAAGTCTCGTTTTTGTCACTCCCGTCCCGCATCAAGTGCGGGACGGGAGTGACGTAATTATTGACCCTTTGCGAAGCCATCGATATTAAAGACTGAACACTCCTGTTAAATCGGATATTTGGCTTTTTGCGGGGAGATTTTTTTGCCGGGAGCATGGATGACACCCGAAGATCTTAACGATTTAAAAGCATGGTTTAAGACTTACGTTTCCGGGTTTTACACGGATGATGCCATGTATAACAACACCATCCGGCTCAAGGAGAAACACACGGAGCATGTGTGCCGGAATATGATATTGCTGGGAAATGCACTGGGCCTGTCGGATCAGGACATGATGCTGGCGGAAACCATGGGTCTTTTTCATGATATCGGCAGGTTCAAGCAATATGCCGTCTACGGCACGTTTAGAGACACGGATTCCGAAAATCATGCCCTTCTTGGGTTGCGGGAGCTGGCGGCGCATGATGTTTTGGCCGACTGCAGCGGGGATGAAAAAAAATGGATTGCCAAGGCCATCGCCTCACACAACGCTGCCGAGATACCCGTCGACGCAAATGGGAAGACTCTGTTATTTATACGTCTTTTAAGGGATGCCGACAAACTCGACATTTGGAGAGTTTTTATCGAATATTACAAAACACGTGACAATCAGCCGAATCCGGTTGTGGAAATCGGGCTTCCGGACGAGCCCTTTTTTTCTCCGAAAGTGATTGCCGCTTTGAATGCAGACCGTTTTGTCCGCATAAAGGATTTAAAAACATCCGGCGATTTTAAACTGCTCTTGGTAAGCTGGGTGTTCGATCTTAATTTTGGTGTTTCATTTCAGCTTGTTAAAGACCGTCATTATATCGAGAAAATCGAGGCGACACTGCCGCCTTCAAAAGAGATTTCAGCAGCCATCAAGCATGCCTACGATTATGTGGGACGCCATGTTCAGGGCTCCAAACCCAGTGTTCAGTGTTCAGAGGTAAAAGGTTCAAGGTTTAAGGACGAGGAAGCGATTTAAACACACGGAAGGTAACTATGAATGATATTGTTTTAGTATTGATCATTATCGGGGTGTGGTATCTGTTGCAAGCATATATTCTGCCGAAACTGGGGATTTCGACCTGAGTGCGTGATTCCTGTCAGGTGACAGGCAAAAAAGATAAGCTTGGGAAAAAACTATCGGAAGAGGGCGAAAAAAATCAAACACGCACCCGTTGATTATAATCG
This sequence comes from Desulfobacterales bacterium, assembly GCA_022340885.1. Taxonomy (GTDB): domain Bacteria; phylum Desulfobacterota; class Desulfobacteria; order Desulfobacterales; family UBA11574; genus UBA11574. The sequence continues at coordinate 27,032 of JAJDND010000003.1, forward strand.
GGGGGAATATGTTTAAAAAAATAATGATTCTTATTTTTGTCACATTCGTCGGTATTGGGTGTCAACCGGGGGGTAAACAACTTGTAGTCAAATTCGATCACATTTACGGGCTGACGTCGGATGCCGGTGTTATTTTTGAAAAAAACCGGATCGGCAAGGTGGGTGAGATCACCTATACCAATGACGGCAATTTTCTGGTCGCGCTGAAGATCGATAAAGCCTTTACGAATGCCGCGACCGAGTATACCCGATTTTTCATCGTGTCGGACCCGCTGGACAATGGTCGAAAAGCCGTGGAGATGACCCAGACCCAAAAGGGGGGCGCGCCATTGAAAAACAACGCCGTCGTCGAAGGTTCCGTCAAAACGTCAGTGATCGTTGAACGCATGCAAAAGGATTTTGAAGGGGAAATGAAGGATCTCACCCGGCAATTCAACACGTTTGCAGAGCAATTGAAAAAGCTTCCCGAGAGCGAAGCCTATAAACAATTGGAGAACGAACTGACGAACCTTTATAATGAAATGAAACAATCCGGAAAAGCGGTTCGCGAGATGATACAAAAGGATATTTTGCCGCGGTTGGAACAGGAATTACAAAATTTAAAAAAGCGCCTGCAGAAAAACGGAAAAGAGGATGAATTAAAACCCCTTGAAACAAAAATGGAAAAAATCAAAAAAATATAACCGCCATTTATAACCAGATGTTTCGTACCATCGCCTTGTGTTTTGGTTTTTGTCCGCCCGTTGACCATCCATGCACCTTGTGACTTCGATTTTCATCCGATCCACGGAACTTCCCGGGAAACTCCCAATATATTGTGGTATAATTTGCTTGACACACAATATGGTTTGGTTTATAAAAAGATAGTTTAAAAATTCAGGACGTTAAAACATAAAAGGAGCAATGGTCACACTGATGGCAAAAGCTATTGTAAAATGCCCTAAGGATCCGAAAATGCAATACTATCGCGAAGTTTGCAAGGAAATATTTCGAAAGGGAAACATCCGAAACTGGTGTAAGCACTGTGAGGTCTTTGGGGACAAGGAAAAATCGTCCGGCAAGGCATGAAATTTCGAGCCGTTGACAGCCGAATAAAATTTTCACAAAGGTTGATCTGTAATATGGATTTGAGTTTATAGAGAATAAATTCTCCTTTAAACCATAGCACAGGAGGACGATATGATATCTTCACCATGTGAAAATTGTCATAGGAAACATCAACCGAAAGAAAGTTGTGCCGATGATTGTGAGATTTTAAACGCCGTTCAACTTTATCTGGTGTCCAATAGAAGCGATTTTTATATTTCCGCCATTGATTATTCCGAAGAAGGAAGATTTTGTTTGAACAGTAAAGATGTTATGACTTAATTCGCGTGTCTTTGTTCAGCGACAAAGAGACCTTTGAAAAATGTTCATTTTTGTTCAAGTTCAAGGAAGGCGAAAATTTTAACCGCAGGAATACATTGAGTATTTTGAGGATTGAAATTTGAGCCTGGCGTAGAAATTGGGCAAAAAGGGGCGTTTTGCAAAGGTCTCACAAGATGGCAAAAAGGAGGTGCTCCTATGTATGTCGGTCGAATTATGCGAAAACATCTGGTAACCGTACCTCCGGATACAAATTTAAAAAAAGCCAAAGACATCATCCAGGAAAAACGGATTAACCATCTGCTTGTCGTAAAGGAAGACGGCAATTTGGTCGGTATTGTTTCAGACAGAGATGTCAGGCAAAGCTGGGCGTCTCCGGCCACGGCGCTGAGTGTCCATGAATTGAACTATCTTTTGAACCAGCTCACCGTCGAGATGATCATGGTCAAAAAGATTATCACCATATCGCCCGGCACCACCATCGAGCGCGCAGCCTATATTATGCAGGAAAACAGGATCAATGCTTTGCCGGTCATCGAGTCGGGCAAGCTGGTCGGGATTATCACGAGCACCGATGTAATGGGCGTCCTGCTTCGCGCCATCGGGTTCGATGATGACGAAAGCGCCCGTTTTACCGTACTGGTAGAAGATCGCATCGGGATTGTCGCCGAAGTTTCGAGGATTTTGAAGGAAGCGCAAATCAACATTCGCAGCCTGGTTTCCTGGCCGGAAAATGAATACCCCGGTGTTTACCATCTGGTGATGCGGGTGAAGTTGGAAGATAAGGATAAAGCGATAAATGTTTTAGGCGACGCCGGGTTCAAAGTCTTGTCAGAATATGTTCAGGACCTGACGCCGTACCTGCCAAAAAAGTGATCCCCTACTTGATCGAAAGCCGATAACACCCCATCTCCTTCGTTATCAAGGGCTCGCAGTCCCGCCAACGATAGGCGGGACGGATTCGTCCTTGAAGCCTTGAACATGGGGCATTCTCGACTTTCGCTCAAGCAGGGGATAATTAATGGTTTTTAAAGACCATTATCAGAACAACCGACCTCTCCGATATTTCTCCCAGCAATCGATCAAAGCACCGGCAATCAAAGAAGATCGCTGCAAAAGACTCGCTTTGATCATGTATTCATCTTCGCTGTGGTCCTTGGCGCCGATGGGCCCCAAGCCGTCGATGACCGGCGTATTTTCTCCGGCAATCACATTGGCGTCGGATACCCCGGATCTGAATTCTTCAGCCACTGAAAATCCAAGGGATGCCGCGGTTTCCTGAACCGCTTTAAACAGGTTTTTGTTTTTTGCAGATGCGGGCATGGGAGGCCTCGAACTCAATACGGCAAAATGGGAACCGGTTCCGGGCACGTCGTTTCTTTGGGTAATTTCAGATATGCTGTTTTCCAGGCTTGTCTTGTCCGACGGGCCGATGAATCTGAAATCGATACGGGCCAGGGCGTGATCCGCAACAGTGTTGGGACCGATACCGCCGTTGACTTTCCCCACATTGACGGTGATTCCCCGGTCCGGGTCATTCAAGGATTCAAAGGCAATGATTTTATGGGCCAGTTCAAGTACCGCACTGGCTTTTTCCTTTCCGGCGAAAGCTGCATGGCCTGCTTTTCCTTTAATGCTCAGTTCAAGGGACAGGTTCCCCTTTCGACCGGTGACGATTTCTCCCTTTCGTCCCCCGGTTTCCAGAACAAACGCAAAGGCGCTTTTAGCGGCCTCGCGTTGGATGAGCGGTGTTGAACCGGGCGATCCGATTTCTTCATCGGCGTTGAATATGAAGGTGACGGGTATTTTTTTTAACAGGCTTTCATTATCCAGCGCCTTGAGGGCGAAAATTCCGGCAACAAGTCCGCCTTTCATGTCGATGACGCCCGGTCCGTAAGCGTGAGCGCTGTCTTCTTTATACCCGGTAAAACCGGTATCTTCGGGAAATACCGTGTCCATATGTCCGGTCAGAAGCATCTGCTTGTCGAAGGGTTCGTCACAAAGGGACCTGACCACCAGATGATTTCCAAAGGATTCCTGTTCTATGGTCCGGCAGGCGACGGTATGGGGCTGAAACACCGACAAAATCAGACGTCCCACTTGGTCCACGCCGGTTTTATTGTAAGTTCCGCTTTGAATCCGCACCATCTTTTCAAGGAGGGAAAACATCTCCTGACGGTGCGTTTTCAGAAATGCGGATATTCGGTTATGAAGCGTCATCTATTTCTTGGCAAAGGAAAAATTGGGATTGGCGTACGCATCAGGGGCGGCATCCGGGTATTTGACTTCTTCATGGCTCCACGGTTTTTTCAGAATAACGTCCGCGCCCTCATGCCGCACGACATTGCTCCGATGCAATGGGATCTTTCCCCCGGCCGTGGCAATATACCGCGGAATGGCATCTCCGGAAATATTGCCGTACATGCTTTCCACGATATCCCTTCCCTTTTCCACCGGCACCCTGAAATGAGCGAACTGGGGATTTCGATAGCTGCAATTGAAAATGTAGTAGGGTCGGACATAATTTTCCTGAATGGTCTCGCACAGCTTCCACATTTTGATTGTTGTATCGTTGATGCCTTTTAAGAGAACGGCCTGGTTCAACACGGCGCTGACGCTTTTGGAAATGCGTTTGAAGGCGTTTTGGGAAATCGGTGTGATTTCCTGGGCCGTGTTGATCTGAGTGACCACCCGCACCGGTTTTTTGTCATTGCTTTCTTCAAGGATTTCTAAAAGTTCGGTATCGATGCGCCATGGGGTTGTGACCGGAATCCTCGTGCCGATGCGTTTCATGGTGACATGATCGATGTCGTCCAAGGCTTTGAGGATTTTTTTGATTTTTTCATTGGGAAGGACAAAGGCATCTCCGCCGGTGATGAGGACATCCCGGATGCGGGTATTTTGCCGGATGTAGTTTAATGCTTCTTCATAGGCATTGTCGGAATAAATCCGGTCTTTTTTCCCGATGTGGGCAATCCGGAGACAGTGGGTGCAGTACATGGCGCACATATTGGTGGCCTTGATGGTAAGGACCCTCGGATAAAACTGGTCGATCAACCGGGCCGGGGAATGGTCCGCGGCAACCGGCGGGATTTCAATGCCGATGTTATCGACCATTTCACCGGTAGGTACCGATTGCAGCAATATCGGATCGTTGGTTCGGCCGGGTTGAATCAGGCTGGCATAGTAAGGGGTCATACGCATCCGGTAATTTTGGGTCACCCGCCCCACCTCTTCGATGATATGAACCGGTAGATCGATTATTTTTGACAGCTTTTCCACAGAGTCGATACAATGCTGGAGTTGCCCCGAATAAGAGTTCCATGCCTCGCCGGATATATCCAGGACCGATCTGATGCGGCGGGCGTTTTCCCGTATGGTGTCCCACAATTCGATGCCGCTCGGCGCTTCAAGGGTTTTGCGGTTCAGATAGTCGACAATCCGCTCATTGGCCTGCTCGACAATGGCAAGCGCGCGATTAACCCGCCCCCCGACAGTGACCCCGTGTTCATCGATGTGTTGATGTTTCATTGCAAGCGATAATAGGGCGTCTTTGGATATCCCGAAAACATCCGGTGCGATATTCAGGTCTTCATGTATGGTTTTAAGCCGCACAAAAAAATCGATGATGGGTGTCGTAAGCTCTGTTTTTTCAGCGGCGTTGAACAGAGCGTTTATTTCTGATGAAAGCGTTTCGGAAGGCTTTGGGATTTCGGGGGTTTTTTGACCGAACGGGCTGAAAAGACCTTCTATAAGTTCATGGGTAAACGCATCCGTATCGTCATTTTGCGGCGTTTTCTGGTTCATGGTGTATCTCCGGATCCTTGGTTTTAATAATCGTAAGATCGATGGTTTTTTGCCCTTGTTTCAATCCCTGTTCAACATCGGCGGGGCTGTGACCTATGGCCACGATGCGGGCGATGAACGCGCCTTGGGCCACAACAAAGTCGCATCCGGCGTGTTCTAAGATGAGGAAATCTTTTTTCAGTTTTCCTTGGGCGACTTTTTTGAACGCTTCACGTTCCTGGGCGCTCTGTGGGATGTATCCTTCGGTTTGAACCGGATCTTGAATCTTATAGTTAAACGTGCCCCAGTGAAGATTTTTCGGATTTGATATCGTTTCCACGGTATTTACCGGGAACACCCCTTCCGTGACGGCATAGAATTCGAGTTCCGGCAGCATCGGCGAACCCGGCGGCAGCGACTGTTCAAGGGTGAAACAGAATTCCAGGGTGGTACCCTGTTTTCGGGCATTGATTTCAAGAAAACCGATGTTGTTTTGATCGTCCACCAGAAAGTCACACCCGAAAATGCCCCTGTATCCTTCCCGTGCAAGCCATTTCCCTGAAATTCGCGTGTATTCGACCAGCTTTGCAATGATGGTTTCATCCAGCACGGAAGGAAAAAAAGAGCCGGTAAACCGCGTTCCTTTCTCGATGCGCTGGTCTGCAACACCGGCAATATAAACATCGTCTTCATCGGCGACAACCGCCAGCACCGTTGGATCGTATGTGTGGGGAATAAACCTGCTGATCAGATAGGGTTCATCGGGTGCTGAAAATTTATTTTCAATGTCGTCCATGTGATAAGCGATGATACTGTTCACTCCGGCTGCGCTGTATTCATCGGATACAAAGAGTCCGTCCGGCCAGGACGGGAAAAGTTCTTGCGCCGTTGATAGAAGGGCTTCGAAGTTATGGCAGACACGAAAATCCACCACCGGAAGCATATCTTTTAAGTGTTGATACTGGTAGATTTTACTGTTGATATGTTTTGCAATATGCTTATCCGGGCCCAAAATGGATACATTGGGAATCTCATCGAGGGTCATTTCGGGAATACTTTCATACATGTAAATATAAATATGTTCCTGCCGGTTCAAAAGTCTTTTGATCAAGGCGCGGATCCGGCGGTTATTTGAAACCGCGGCGGCAAATTCTTCGCTTGAAACCCTGCAGCAGACATGGGCCCCGAATTGACATTCGAAGGGTTCAGCATAGGGGTTGATGACGATGAGGTTGTCGTAGTTGTATTGTTCGAATATATCTGGGACGATGGCGATGAAATCGAATTTTCGGCTGAAGATGCGGGACAGGGCCTCTTTTAAAAAGGCGTTCAAACCGTAATTCTTAAGCTCGCCGATATATAGGAAATATTCCGTGTCTTCTTCCAGTTGAAAATTGGAAAAATATATCTCAGACATTTTAAATATGCCGGTTCATTTCCGGGATGAGACAAGAAATGAAGGATTCATTTTTTGTTGATGACGGATAAGAGAAAAAGTTTGCTCGCAATAACAACTGAAATTATAATTTGCAACCTATTTTTATTTAAAATATAAAAAAATCAGCGCGTCAAATAAAAATAAAATCGTGTAACGATTTTATGAAACGCGGCTATGCCGCTAAAAAGGCTTGGATGAAAAATGGAAAAAGTGCTGGTCAGCGCCTGTTTGCTGGGAGACCCTGTACGGTACGATGGCGGGACCTTGAATTTTGAAGATCAAACGCTGACACAGTGGCGCAAAGAGGGGCGTCTTGTTTCCATTTGCCCGGAAATTGCCGGGGGACTTCCCGTGCCCAGATCCCGTTCGGAAATTGTCGGCGGCGACGGCCATCGGGTATTAAACGGCCGAAGCAGCGTCATCAGTATCACCGGGCAGGATGTGACACGTTTTTTTTTAACGGGAGCGCAAAAAGCACTCGAACTTGTCCGCGCTTATAACATCAGGCTTGCCGTTTTCAAAGAAGGGAGCCCTTCATGCGGGAGCGGCTATATTTATGACGGCAGTTTTTCAGGCATTAGAAAACCGGGAGAAGGCGTCGCCGCAGCACTGCTGGAGAAAAACGGCGTTCGTGTTTTCAGTGAACGAAACATCTCCGAAGCCAGGAAATATTTAGAATGGAATAATGGAATGTTGGAATAGTGGGATAATGGTCGATAGCAGATAACTTTTGTTTCGAATCAGGGGATTTAAAGTTTACTTCCAATGAGGCGGACATGGCCCACCACAGCGTAAAATCCGGATATGTTGAGCTTGCGGAACGCTTGAACCGGTTTCCCCAGGGAGCGCCTCCCTCGAGGCTTTTGTACAAAATTCTGGAGATGCTCTATACTGAAAAAGAAGCGAAACTGGTGTCATTGCTGCCCATAAAACCGTTTTCCATCGACAAGGCCGCCCGTGTTTGGGAAATGACGCCCGGCGCTGCCCAAAAAATTTTAGATACGCTTTGCCGCCGGGCGATATTATTGGATATAACGGAAAACGGCCGCCGGGTTTTCTGTCTTCCACCGCCCATGGCCGGATTTTTTGAATTTTCCCTGATGCGGATCAGAAACGACATTGACCAGAAAGTATTGAGCGAGTTGTTTTATCAGTATCTCAATGTTGAAGATGATTTTATCAAGGCGCTGTTTGTGCAAGGTGAAACCAAGCTTGGGCGTGTTTTTGTTCAAGAACCGGCGCTTTCAAAACACAATCGATTGCACATACTCGATTATGAGCGGGCGACGGAAGTGATTCGAACCGCGTCGGCCATCGGCATCAGCATCTGTTACTGCCGCCACAAGATGTCTCATGTGGGCAGAGACTGTGATGCGCCCAAAGAGATTTGCATGACCTTCAATGCAGCGGCAGCATCTCTGATTCAGCATGGTTTTGCGCGTCCGGTCGGGGTTTCAGAGTGTTTGGCGCTTCTGGAAACCGCGTATGGACACCATCTGGTCCAGTTCGGCGACAATGTCCGCGAGGGCGTCAATTTTATCTGCAACTGCTGCGGATGCTGCTGTGAGGCGATGATCGCCGCACGGAAGTTCGCCATATTTCATCCGGTCCATACCACTAATTTTATTCCCCGGATTCAAATGGATGCCTGCACGGGATGCGGAAAATGCGCTGAACGGTGTCCAGTGGAGGCCATGGTCATGGTTTCCGCCAATGATCCGAACCATCGGAAAAAGAAAAAAGTCCGGTTGGATGAAAATATCTGTCTGGGATGCGGCGTGTGTACAAGGGTTTGTCCCGCAGGCTGCATCAGTCTTCGATCACGGAAACAACGGGTGGTTACGCCGTTGAACACGGCCCACAGGGTTGTGTTGATGGCGGTTGATCGGGACAAGCTTCAGCATTTGATTTTCGACAATCAGATATCAAAGCACCACCGGGCAATGGCAACGGTCTTGGGCGTTATTTTAAAGTTGCCACCCATCAAACAGGCCATGGCCTGCCGACAGATGCAATCGATTTATCTCAATACACTAGTAAAGCGGTTAAATCTATGACCCTGCGGTTTTAAAGCACCGGACCATGTCCGGTAATGCTTTGCCGCCGGGCTGTTGGATGAAGAAACCCTGCTCGCTGCTCAGCGCCGCGTGTGAAAATGGATTTTTCTCGATATTGATATCCATGATGATGCCGTTTCGCTGCTTAACCTCCCATACCACCTGGTTGGGTAGATTGGTGGCGCCCGATGTGCCGACTACCATCAGCAGTTCTGTTTCCCGGGCAACCTTTAACGCGCTGTGGTACCGGTAATAATGCTCATTGTAGATTTCATCGAACCAGAGCACATGGGGTCTTGTCCGGTTGCCACAGTCCGGGCAAAGGAGCCATTGGCGATCCTGCCCGGTCAGGGGGTCGTTTTTTTCTTTGCCGGTCAAAGCCTCGGGGACCGGGAAAACGTTTCTTCTGCATTCCTTAATACAGCGCATGAAAAATACATTTCCGTGGATTTGAAACGTTCTGTCCAGGCTGTTTCCGGCCCGAATATGTAAATTATCCACATTTTGTGTAATCAGTGTAAAACGGTTTTTAAACAGTGCTTCCATTTCAACCAGTGCATGGTGCCCTGGATTGGGCAGCGCCCTTTTACAAACGCCCAGCCGATACAGATACCATCTCCAGACCTCGTCGGGCTTTTGCGCAAACATCTGATACGTCGCCATTTCCTGGGGCTGATATTCCTTTGAGCCGATGGTCCAATACCCCTCCGGTCCCCGAAAGGTGGGGATATTGCTTTCCGCAGAGATGCCGGCGCCGGTTAAGACCGTAAGCCTTCCGGTGCCTTTGGCAAACTCATGAAGAATTTTTTCAAGACGGTGATCCAATGATAAGGTCCCCTGGATTGATGATTTATGATTCTTTTTTGGATTTTTCAAAGGCTTGCCCGACGTATATAACAATTTGTTCAAACCAGGCAATCTCTTTTTCGGAAAAGGGGATATCGCTGGTTCCGGCGATAAAATATGCACCGATTACCCGCCCATGGTTATGATGGGAGAGATCATCGCCACCTTAAAAGAGAGTCGTTTTTGCAGGTGCGGAAACTGAAACGCGATTCCGTTATGGTTTAAAATGGCTGTTTGCTTCTTTAAATTTGAATTCCCCGCTGCTTGCAGCGCGGGATGAATTCAAATAAAGATAAGATCCTTATTTAAAGCGAAAGAGCGGTGCCGCAGGCCTCAGGGCTGTGGCAAAAATTCCGAAATACCCCGCAGCTTGCTGCGGGGATAGGAATTTTAGCCTTTCGCCAACTCAGCGGCATAGCTGCGTTTCATAAAATCGTTACACGATTTTATTTTTATATTTAACAAAAGATACCGTCCGGGAAAAAGTAAAAATAATTTTATTGCGGATTAACCGGGGAACGCCTATGATGTAACGGTTTGTATCAAAAGGAGTTAACCGGAATGGATTTGAGCAAAAACCAAATTCCCGAGCATGTGAAAAGCATTCACTTAATTGCCATATGCGGTACCGGCATGGGCGCGTTGGCCGGCATGCTCAAAGATAAAGGCTATAAAGTGACGGGTTCGGACCAGAAAGTATATCCGCCCATGAGTGAATTTCTCTACGCCAAAGGTATTGACATAAACGAGGGGTTTCATGAAAAAAATGTTGACTACGGCCCGGACCTGGTTGTGGTGGGCAATGCCGTGTCAAAGGATAATCCCGACGTTATCGGAATGCGCCAAAAGGGTCTTTATTTTTGTTCCATGCCCCAGGCCGTGAATCGATTGATTATGCAGGGAAAACAATCGCTGGTTGTCGCCGGCACCCACGGCAAAACCACCACTGCTTCGATTTTAGCCTGGATTCTGTATACGGCCGGTCTGGATCCGACCTTCATGATCGGAGGGATACTAAACAATTTTAAGAGCAATTACCGCTTGGGAAACGGTGAGCACATGGTGATCGAAGGGGATGAATATGACACGGCTTTTTTCGATAAGGGACCGAAATTTTTACATTATGATCCATCCATTGCCATATTGACAAGTGTTGAATTCGATCATGCCGATATTTTTAAAGATCTTGGCCAGGTCAAACAGGCCTTTAACGCATTTATCAGCGGCATTTCGGATCAACACACGCTTATTGCCTTTGACCAGGACAAACACATCGCCGAACTCATTCGCGGAAAGAGTTGCCGGATGATTTCATACGGCCGAAACACCAGCGCCGTCTGGCAATTGGGTTCCGTTACGATTTCTCAGCCATGGACTTTTTTTGATGTTTTAAAGCGCGATACCCTATTCGGAACCTTCAAGACGCGGCTGCTGGGAGAACACAACCTGCTAAATGCCCTGTCTGCTGTTGTCGCGGCGGACCGTCTGTCGATCTCCAAAGAAGCCCTGGCCGCGGCCTTTGAAACGTTTGAAGGGGTAAAGCGGCGCCAAGAGGTTCGTGGCGAAAAGTCCGGCATCACGGTGATGGATGATTTTGCCCATCATCCCACGGCGGTTCGGGAGACCATCCGGGCGGTCAAACCGTTTTGCCCGGGCGGGCGCCTCATTGTCGTGTTCGAACCCCGAACCAATTCAAGTATGCGAAATGTGTTTCAAAATATCTACCCCCTTTCCTTTGACGGCGCGGATGTGATCTGCATTCGTCAACCCTCGCTGTTGGAAAAAATTCCGCCACAGGAGCGCTTTTCATCCCAACAACTGGTGGCGGATCTCAAGGGCCAGAGCAAAAATGCCCACTATTTTACGGATACCGATGCGATCATCGATTTTCTCGTCACAGAAGCCAAATCCGGGGATCTTATCATAGTCATGTCCAACGGCGGCTTCGACAATATTCATGAGAAATTGCTCTCCGCCCTGTAACACAAATAGCTCCCAGAGACCTTTGAAAAACGCTCCTTTTTACCCAATTTCTGCGTCACGCTCAAATTCGAATCCTCGAAATACGCAGTGTATTCATGCGGTTAATTCCGCAAAAGGCGGGATCGTCTTCCTTGAACTTGAACAAAAATGAACATTTTTCAAAGGTCTCTCCCAGTGAAATGATGTTGACAATTTCCATTCAATTCGTTAACCATTAAAGCCAAAAGGGTTAACCTGACAACCGGCAATGAAAGAGAAGATTCTAAA
>JAJDND010000034.1 GCA_022340885.1 Desulfobacterales bacterium
CCTTATCTTCAAAGCTGGCGGTGGGCGTTGCCGCTTGCCGGACTGATAACATTTGCATACCTGCTATTTATTGCAAGCCGGAAAACAGAATACCGGAAAAAGATCGTATTTTATGCTGTTTCTCCGATTTTAATCATTTTCACCGTTCCCTTTATTCTTCCCGGAGTGACGTTACAGACCAAGACGCCCGGGAAGATACTGCTTCAATGTTCAACCCTGGTCCATCCGGATACCATTTTGGTGTCGGATGAAGATCAGGTGCGGGCTGTCTGTTGGTTTTACAAAAGAAATGACGTATATTTGCTCGGCGGCGGAGGAGAATTGATGTACGGATTGAACTATCAAGATTCAAAAAAACGTCTTTTAACCGTAGACGGCTTCAATAAACTGGTTAAGAGATACCCCGGCCGCATTGTCGCTGTTTTCAATTTCAAAAGATACCAATCCTGGAAAGGAAAACTTCCAAAACCTTTATTTTTGAAAACCAACGCTAAGCATATAAGTAACATCATGTCAGAGGACGGTTTTGTAATTGCTGCATACTGACACCTGATCGAATGAACACTCGATTCGACGTTATTATCAAAGAGGCCGGGATGAAAATTCTTTTGGTGGACGACGAACCCGAATTGCTGGAACAGCTTCGGGAGACGCTTGCAAACCAAAAATATGATGTGGACACGGCTGGTGACGGAAAATCTGCCTTGGATAAACTGTTCGATACGATTTATGATCTGGTCATTCTCGATATAATGCTTCCCATTGTTGACGGGCTTGCGATTTTAAACGAAATTCGAAAGGCAAACATCGATACCCCTGTCCTTATGCTGACGGCAAAAGGGACTGTGGAAGACAAAATCAAGGGCCTTGATTACGGCGCTGATGATTATCTTGCAAAGCCGTTTGCCATTGCGGAGCTCATGGCCAGAATCAGATCTTTGCTGAGGCGGGCTTCGAATCACAGAGATCCCATGCTGACGATCGGGGATGTTTCTTTGAATACTAAGACTCGGCAGGTCTGTAAGAAAGACAAGTCAGTGGAACTAACGCCCAAAGAGTTTTCAATTCTTGAATTTCTTTTATACAATAAAAACCGGGCGGTTTCCAGATTTACATTGGCGGAACATGTCTGGGGGGATGAATTCGATCCGTTTACCATGTCAAATTTCATCGATGTTCATATTAAAAATTTGAGACGAAAAATCGACGATGCAGACAAAAAGATTATACGGACAATCCGTGGAATAGGGTTTATTATAGAGGATGGATAAGATTGAAAATCCGCTATAAAATTACTTTATGGATTGCAGGTGCCGGGGTTTTGGCAAGCCTTGTATTTTCTGTGATTGTTTTTCTGGAAATGGCGGAACAACCCTACAGATTAATTGATAGGGATTTGGAATCCATGGCAGGAACCGCCGTTCGTCTGGTTGAACCGATATCAAACCGATCTAAAGGTGCCAAACAAAAGGTTTTTGCGTTCGATACAGGAAGATACTGGATCAAGATATATGATAATCGCATGAATGTTTTGTATCAATCAAAGCTGACCGGGTTTACGGACCTTCCCTTTAATCATACCGATTATGCTTACATGGTTAAAAGAATCATTCCTCGAGAACGCGTCGATCTTGGCCAAAATAGTAAAAACGAGGTGGCTTTTCGAATCAAAGCTTTCAATTTCAGGCTCCATGGCCAACCTTGTAAAGTTCTGGTAGGCAAGCCCGTGGGGAAACTTGAAGAGGAAATGGTTGATTTGGTCCAGGGTATTGCCGTCGGACTGAGTGCCGCCATGCTGCTTTTAATCATTTCAAGTTATTATATCGCGGGCAAGATTCTGGCGCCCGTCAATGTGATCAACCGAATGGCCCGGGATATCAACGACCGGTCCTTGAACCGGCGGGTACCGCTGGGTAAAAGCAAAGACGAACTGTATGCGCTTTCCGAATCTTTAAATCGCATGTTCGATCGTTTGCAGTATTCGTTTGCCATGCAAAAACAATTCATTGCCGATGCCTCCCATGAGCTGAAGAGCCCGATTACATTATTATCGCTCTTTATGGAGGATGCCATCCACATGAGAGAATTGCCGGATGCATTCAGGCATCGGTTGATGAAACAGTATGATACGTTACAGCGCATGAGGCGTCTTGTTAAAAATCTCCTCGATTTGTCGGCGCTAGAGGCCAAAGAAACCATAGATTTTGAAGAATTCGATCTGTCCTCACTGGTCAGATCGGTCCATGATGATTATATTGACGTATTAAAAGCCAGAAAAATCGATATGAGGATCGATGTTCCGGACATTCTTCGTATCAGAGGAGATAGAGATTCCCTGCAGCGTGTCTTGATTAATCTTGTTGACAATGCAGTTAAGTACAACATGGATCGCGGTAAAATTGAGATGGCTGCCGAAGTGAAAAACAATATGGTTCATCTATCGATCTTTAACACCGGTAACGGGATTCCCAAAAAAGATATCGATCGGGTGTTTGAGCAATTCTACAGGGTGGAAAAATCGAGATCCTCTCATTATGGCGGCTCAGGCCTCGGTCTGACCATCGTCAAACGGATTGTCGAGCTTCACAATGGCAGTATCACCGTTGAAAGTGAGCCGGAAAGCGGAACCCGGATAAATATCCGTTTACCGAATCAGCGACCACCAAAAAAATAATTTCAAAACTTCTCCTGTATTCGCTCTCTTCATCATTTCTTCACCAAGGGACTTTATATAATAGGCATCGTATTGATCGACACGAAGAAATTCCACCCTATCAGAGATCAATGAGGGCAAAACTGACTGTTGAGCAAAACAAATAAGCGGGTACAAAAAATACACGTTTCTTTTATACATGCCGGAAATTTAGGGCAAGTGCCGGGTAAACTTATGCGATATCGATATGATAAGGGTCTTTTATTTCTAAGCATTTTTACAATCGTGCTCAGTGGATGCGCAATCTACCATAAATCGCCGCTGAACCGGAAGACGGTTTCCGAAGGCCTCAAACCGCCAAGCGTAGAAGCCGTTCGAATCGAAGCGAAATCCATTCGGCACCCGATTTTAAAACCCATGGCGTTCAATATTCATGATGGTCTGTCACCGGACGAGGCTGCGGTCCTTGCTGTTATCGCCAATCCGACCCTCCGGGCCATACGGGACCAAAGGGGGATTGCGGCGGCGCAGCTTTTGCAGGCCGGCATTCTTCCCAACCCCCAATTTGCCGCCAGTTTGGATGTGCCC
>JAJDND010000039.1 GCA_022340885.1 Desulfobacterales bacterium
ATTTTGTATTTGAAAACAGGGTATTTACCGCGGTGATCAAACCGGAATCCGATCGCCAGTTCTTAATCAGCGTGAATTTGGAGTCCGCATTTTGAGCGGCTTTCATGTAGGAAAAAATATCGGCTCCCCGAAACCCGTAGATGGACTGTTTTGGATCGCCGATCATAAATAACATGGATTTCTTTGAATGAAAGATGCGTGAAAAGATCTCATACTGAACCGTGTCCGTATCTTGAAATTCATCCACAAGACCGGCACCGTACTTGTTTCGGAGGGTCTCAGCCAGAATATTTCCTTTATCGCTTTCAAGGGCGTCTTTTACCGTTGTCAAAAGATCGTCATATAACAAAATATTGCGCTGTTTTTTAGCCGTCGAAAGTTGCCGGTCGGCAAACCTGAAAAACATTGTTTTAAGATACAACATATAAGCTTCTATCTCGGCTTTTAGAATGCTACTCTGGTCAAAAAGCAGGTCGCAGATTTCAAATATTTCATGTGGAGGGGGAGAATGATTTTTACGCGTCGCGGTTTTTATTTTTGTCGCGGTCAGTTTCTCAAAATCTTTAAACAGCGGAAAACCGACGGATTTTTCGTCTACAAACCGGTCCATGGCTTCCCCTATTGAACCGATGATCAGATCTCTTTTTGAAATCCCTTTTTGATGGGTTTGTGTCTTGTAACTGCCGTAAATCCTTCCGTTCAACGACGGATCTTTTAATAATTCAAGAATATCCAGCCGGGAGTCGGGCCATATGCGTTTCAATTTTTCAAACAATACCCTGAATCCATCAAGGCTTTTTAGCTCAGGTTTTTCAAGTTCGGGAATGATTTTTGTATTGGCCGAACGCTTCTGCCACGCCAGTTTCAAATAATATTCCGGACCGGATATGTTTTTCAGGATGTAGCTGATACACTCCATTGGCAAATTGTAAATATATTTTCTCCAGAAATCTTCGACGATTTCCCGGTTTATGTCCGCCGGATCGCTGACCAGCTCCGTGTCGAACAGACTTCGTGTTTCAAATGCATTCTCGTTAAGAATTCTCCGGCAAAAGCCGTGTATGGTAAATATGGCGGCATCGTCAAAATTGATCAAGGCATTATGAATCGATTGGATGGCAGCGGCCGGATGATCACTTTTTCGAATTAGCGAATCGATGAACGTGTCATCGCTCGACCCTTTTAAAAAAGCGGATTTCGCTTCGGAAAGTTTCTTTCGGATCCTTTCCTTCAGCTCCTCTGTAGCCGCTTTGGTAAACGTGACCACCAGTATTTGATTGACTGTGAGCTGTTTTTCGAGAATCAGTCTTAAAAAAAGGCCGGTGATGGTATATGTCTTGCCGGTACCGGCGCTGGCCTCGATGAGATTGGTTCCTTCCAGGGGGGTGCTGATGGGATCAAATATTATCATTAAAAATCATAAACACCGGTATAATTCTCCGGTGTCAACCGTTTTAACTCGTCCTTGACGTCTGGGGCGACATCCAGTTTTTCGATAAATTTTGAAATAGACTGTTGGTCAATCCGCGAATGGGTTCTCGTCAATGTTTTTAAGGCTTCGTAAGGTTCGGGATACCCTTCCCTTCGCAAAATCGTTTGAATTCCTTCGGTGATGACCGCCCAGCTGTCCTGCAGGTCCTTTTGGATGGCCTTTGGATTTAAAACCAATTTGCCCAGTCCCTTTAACAATGATTTGAGAGCAATTACCGTATGGGCCATTGGGACGCCGATATTTCTGGTTACCGTGGAGTCTGTCAAGTCTCTTTGCAATCTTGAAATCGGAAGCTTTGACGATAGATGCCTCAAAACGGCATTGGCCATGCCCAGATTGCCTTCGGAGTTTTCAAAGTCGATGGGGTTGACTTTATGGGGCATCGTGGAAGACCCCACCTCACCTTCCTTTATTTTTTGTTTAAAATAATCCATGGAAATATACGACCAGAGGTCTCGATCCAAATCAATAAGGATGGTGTTGATCCGATGGAGGTTGTCACAAAATGCAGCCAGATGATCATAATGCTCGATCTGGGTTGTCACCTTTGATCGCTCCAGACCGAGCACTTCGTTGACGAAATGATTTCCGAATGCGACCCAGTCAATATTCGGATAGGCAGCATAATGGGCATTGAAATTACCGGTCGCGCCGCCGAACTTTGCCGAAAACGGAATGGTTTTCATCAAGGTTTTTTGTTTGATCAAGCGCTCCACAAACACATAAATTTCTTTGCCCATGCCGGTGGGTGAAGCAGGCTGTCCATGGGTGCGCGCCAGCATGGAGACATGTTTCCATTGATTCGCGTTTTCGCTTAGCGTCGTGATGACCTGATCCAGAAGCGGCTCCAAAACATCGGTCCATGCGTTTTTTAGCGAGCAGGGGATTGCCGTGTTGTTAATGTCCTGGGAGGTCAACCCAAAATGAATGAATTCTTTATGGCTGTGCAATCCCAGTTTTTCGAATTGTTCTTTGATGAAATATTCCACTGCCTTGACGTCATGATTGGTAATCTTCTCGATATCTTTTACTTTTTGAGCATCCTCCAGTGCAAATTGCCGGTACAGACGCCGCATGGGTTCAAATAGTTGTTTGTCGATATCTTCAAGTTGCGGCAGCGGCAGGTTGCATAATGCGATAAAATATTCAATTTCGATGCGGACCCGGTATTTTATCAGGGCCGATTCGGAAAAATAGTCAGCCAGATTTTCAACCGACTTTCGATAACGACCATCTACAGGAGAAATCGCGCTTAGAGATGAGAGCATCATAATAATATATTCCTTTTTTCAAGAAATGTAGGATAATGCGTCTGTTATGTCAAGCCGCAGTCTTGATCACTTCCAAAGAGAGACCGATGTCGACGGTTCCCGCCGAGGTTTTTTTCACCGGCCCGGGACTTCCGGCAATCACCCGGGTGTCGTCCAATTGGCCGGCTGTTTTCACTTGATTCACGACTTCTTCTGCACGCATCCGGGCAAGCGCCATGAGGTCCTTGTCGGTGAGCGGCTCCAGTTTTACCAGTTCATTGAACATGGCCTTGTAAAGAGCCGTGTCCGAGCTCTTCCATCCGACAAGCGCCATGGCAAAATTCATGGGCTTGGCTTTCTTGCCGGTTTCTTTTTCATACCGGGTCACAAAACTGGAGACGGCATCGTCGCCATTGCGCTTTTTTAACATTTTCTCCAGAGCACTCTGCATCTTTGCCGTGTCAAAAGAAAGCGGTCCCGGTTCCTCGCCGGGTGCGAGCTTCATGCCTGTCTCCACGGCAAGCGCACGCTTTACTCTCGCGGTGCGCAGGGCTTTGCCATCCGATTGCGGGTCGAAGCGACCTGCCACCACCAGCTTCAGTTGAGGCCGTTTTTTGAGGGCTTCGGATATTTTCTTTATCTTTTCCATTTCCGGTGGCAGCAGATGAGCGCTTCCGGGATCGAAACCGATGGCGGCCAGTTGTTCGCCTTTACCACCGAAAAGATTCCCCAGTGCCCGGAAGGGTGCGGTTGCAATTTTTGTGATCAGATTGACGAATGCCTTCCAGATCACACGACCGTAGCTGAATTTCGGATTGTCTACATTGCCCCGGACCGGTACGGCAACATCGATTTTACCTTCCGCGTCCGTTAGCAGCGCGATGGCCAAATCCAGCGGCAGATGGATCGCATTGGGTGAGTTGACGCGTTCGCCGAGGGTGAATTCCTTCAGCACGATGTTATTTTCCCCGAGGAGTTCGCTGTTCTTAATTTTGTATTCCAGGTTCATATCGAGTGTGCCCGAAGATATTTTGCGCCCTGCAAACGTGGCGCTGTACGGACTGAAGGGCTGCAATCGAACGTTGCGGAACAATACAGTGATGTCGGTGAACTTCTTGGGTGAGAACGGACTCAACCGGCCATTGACCCTGCTATATCCGTACTCGTCGACCTTGCCGTTGAATTCGAGGGAAGCGAGTTTCTCGGTGTTGGATGAAATGTCTGAGATTCCGCCTTTAAAATCGGTCACATGGGTGGCAAAAGGCAACACCAGGCTGAGATCGGCATAGTCAACGGTGCCGTTATCCACGCGAACCCGTTCGATGCTGACCGGAAAGAGTTTTCCATCCCCTCTGGGATTTTCAGGAACGCTTTTTTTCGAAAGCGGTTTGGCCTCTTTGCCCGCTGCATCGGATGCCTTAATCACCTTGCCAAGATTTATGCTGCGGTCTTTAAATATCACTATCTTGGACGCCGGCTCCACCAGCTTTATTTCGCCGATCCGAAGCCGCCGGGGTGAAAGCCGGAATTTTATGCCACTGGCGGACATTGCCTTCCAACTCAAGAATCGTTCCCCGGTGTCGCTTTCGTTCAGTAAAAGTCTATTCAAATGCATGGAACCGTCCATGCTTAACCTTGGGCCGGATTTCTCCGCACGATAGGTCACATGGGACGATGCCGATATACTGCCGGTTTTGAGTGACAACCGGGTGGATCGGGTTACGGCCGGATGCAGCGGTCCCAGGTTTATATTGGTTATTTTTACGCGTGCATCGACCCGATCTGCGGTCTGGCTGACCTGGCCGCTTGTCAAGACGCTACCCCCCTGCCCCACCCTTATCGCGGCATCAAAGTCGATGGGGGTCTTTTTATCGTTGGTGATGTTTTTCAATGACACGCGGATGTCGTCTACGTCGTAGGCGATGTCCGGTGCAAACGTGCGGTCTTTCAATGCCACCTTGAATCCGTCTAACTCAAAATCACTCAGCCGAAACGACCAGGGGTGTTCTTCGACCTGCGCCCTTGCGCGGGTCTCGACGACTTTGCGTTTTATGGCGCCGCGATCCGCAGGCGCCAAAAACTCGATGAGCCGGATCCGACCGTTTTGGCCGCGAACGATGCGTGTACTGCCGCCGAGGGCCTTGATGGTTTTAATGCTGATCGCACGATTGGCGATATCAATGCCGCCGCCTTCTATCGCAAGTTTGTCTAAATTAAAAAGGGAAATGCGCTTTCCAGCCTCTGAAAGCGCAATCTGGTTCAATGTCACCGCTAAATCATTGACATTGGCTTTAACCGGACCATTGCCGATTTCCCCCGATGCATTCCACCTCATATCGAGCGCTCCAACACCTATTTCTAAAGGGTTGATGCGGCTGCGATCGACGTAATCCATTGCAATATTTTCAACTTTTACTGCTTTCGTATTCCAGCGCCAGAAACGATCCTCGGGAATTCGGGCTGTCGGAGTTGGCGGTGCGGCATTTTCGGATTGCTGATGCGCGATGAGTTTTTGCCAGTTTAAATTCCCGTTTTTATCAACTGATACGGCAATCTTTCCGTTATTTACGGTGATGCTCGGCACTGTGATTTCGTGCTTTTGATAATCAAAACGCATACCTGAAGCTTCGACGGCGCTCAACGCGAGAATGGGTGTGTCCGTGCCTTTTTCAGTCAGTGAAAGTTCTTTTAACGCAAAATTTGTATCCTGCAACACCAAGTGCGGAACATGTGCCTGATAACTGAATTGATAGCGAGTGCTGAAGTCAACTTCACCTTTTGGGCTTTTAAGAAGCAGCTTATCCTGGATGAATTTCCATGCTGTGGCCAGCTTGAAGCCGGTGATGCTCAACTGGCCTTGGGATTGAAGCGGATTCAAAAACACGTCACCGCGCCAGCCGACCAATCCTCCGCCGGGCAGTTTCGCGC
>JAJDND010000050.1 GCA_022340885.1 Desulfobacterales bacterium
TCCGCCAACATCGAATGATGAACTTAATTTCAAAACACTTTCAATAGCTGATAATGGCCAGGCTTGAACCATAAGGGTGCGCCCCGCTGATCGTCAGCGAAAAAAGCCGTTCGGGCGCGTGCTGGGCTAGGCCGAAACCGGGTCCAACCTTCCAGCGAGTAACCAAAGTAATGGCTTTTATTTGATGTCCAACGCATCCAGCACGGCGACCACATCGGTTGCGCAGGCTGCCAAGGCATACGCAGCGGGATCGTGGGGTTTAAAAATTGAAAGGGCATCGAATCATAATCCGTTCGATAAATGTATTTGCTGGGGTTCAGATCGAATCCACCTTAGAACGGATGTGCACATCCCTTTGGGGAAACGGTATCTCGATACCGGCTTTGTCAAGCTCATCGAATATGACAAAGTAAAGATTGCTTCGAACTTTACGCCGAGGTGTTTTGCGTACATCAATCCAGACGAGCAACTCGAAATTAATAGAAGATTCAGCATATTCCACAAAGCGTACAGCTGGCCTGTGAATTTTGTCCACAAGCAGTTCATTTTCTGCAGCCGATAGCAGGATTTTTTCAACTTGGTGCGGGTCTGCACTGTATGAGACGCCAACAGGCAGTTCTATTCGGATCAGCGGAGAAGAAAGAGAATAATTCACCATGGTGTTGGAAATGATATTGGAATTCGGCACCAGATATTCAATGTTGTCCCGGGTTCGGACCTTGGTGGCCCGAAGATAGATATCTGTTACTTCTCCCATCATGGCTTCCACCTCGATCCAATCACCTTTACGGATTTTTCCACCAAAAATAATTGTAAAGCCACTGATCACATTGGCGGCCATGTTCTGAAGCCCTAGTCCCACGCCGACGCCGATGGCACCAGCAAACACTAAAAGAAAACGAAGATTGATGCCTAAAATGTTAAGGGCGATTAAACATCCGATTCCAAGAAAAGTGAATTTGATGACGGTGTTGATTGCATACCCAAGGCCAGGATCAATGCCAAAAGAAGGATATATCTTGTAATCAAAATAAGCTTGGACCAATCGGGAAGCATAGACAATTGTAACTAAGATAAGGATGGCTATTATGATTAGCCAGAAGGTGATGGTGGTATCTCCGAGTTGAAAAATTGGAAAAGACATCATACGCTGCATGGGATATAATAACCCAAGCAGATTAAGAACAATAATCAAGACCGCCAAGAAGGTGGCGTACTTGAGGATTGAGCGCAATGCGCCCACGAACCCTCGGGCGTCCTCATCGGTACGGTCCAGTCTCTGGAACCACGTGTCCAGATATCGCCTCAGGGTGTGATAAAGAAACATAATGAAAACAAATGCAAAACCTGTAAACCAGATCTTTACCAGGATCAGGCGGCCTAAGGCCCTATATCCGAAGCACCAAAGCAGAGCAGCAAGAAATGACACAATTAGAAGAGGGAAATAATACTTTTCTAAAAACCTTCGAAAACTCATATAGCTCGGAATCGGCAGTTCCGGCAACAGCGACATGAAAGCTTTCTTATTGAGGAACAGTATCAACAGCACTGCTGTTATGGAAACCGATATGGCAAAACGCAGAAGCGACAATACATCTTCTCGTATTTCAAAAGCTTCCGTGGCCCAGTATGCCGCTATGCCGAAAATCGCATACAATAATGCCAAGCGGGCCCAGCGATAAATTGTCCGTCCGTACTGTTCGGTTACCTTGAAAAGATTGCCGGTGAGCGATTCCTTCAGCAACCGCAGTGAAAGCGCCCCGGCAACCCATAATCCAAGCAGGCGCCCGACGAGTTGAAACCAGACCGCCGAATAAACGATCATGGCATTGATAAGAGCAAATGCACCGAGGAGCAAAAGCGGTATCAGAGCGGAAACCACTATTTTGATACCGGACATGACGAAGGGATAAGCGACCTCCGGAATATACGCAGTCAAGGGTCCTACTTTCTGCTCTACCAAGCTCATCACCCGCCGCTGACCCAGCAGGCTGTAAAAGATGCCGACAAGTAATATGAACACCAGAATCGATCCGATCATCCCCAATACCTTGCCTTGCTCGATGACAAAACGGGTAAAATCCGGAATTTTCCCCGGCAGCGACAATGTCAGTCCATACAAATAGGTGATGGTATTCAAATCCCACCCGAGAGGAACGCGCTTAAAGAGCGTTCGAGCTCTCTCCTGAAACTCCTCTTTGACCTTGGCGGCCTGCCGGATCATCACATCGTCCATTTCCTTGGATATGGCAATTGAATGCTCCTTCTTTTTTGTAGTGTCGTCTATCTTATCCTGGGCGTTGACGTATGGGACGACCAGTAAACAACCTGCGAACAATAAAATTAAACTGATCCTAATAGGTTTCATAATCTAATGCACTTCATGTTTGCTGAAATTGGACGAGAATTGTTTGTGATCCTAAAACTTCCTGGACTCCGTAAAGATAATTCCAAAGTAATCGACACGGCTGTTTGTTCTAAAACGCTGTATAATATCCTAAAAAATGTGTTAAAGAACACTTAAAAACTCATTGAATTTCACACCGATTCCTTGTGAATCCATTCTTACAATTTTACCTCTGACAGTAGCGCCTTTTTTAATATTGGGAAGCAACAAAATCATAGTAACTTGCTGATTAATATGAAACCTATAACCTGTCTCAATAAAGACACCGGAATTGCTAATATTTTGAGTAAAACACATAAATGTCAAACCATTTTTTGAGAGCTCAACAGCGATACTTAATTTTTTCCGAGGATACCCCCTTAATTCCAAATTGTTAGAGTGTCTCCTTTGTTTAGAATTTTTAGAGTGATACCAATTTATAAGCCTTCCCAAAAGTTCATATCTTTTTGCTTCAGACATGCTGGTAATCAATGATGACAGATCTTTTCCATTTCCCGTATCAGATAATTTAGCAACTAATACCGCTTGGAGTTTTCGTCTTTCAACTTCTGACATGCGAGAGATTATTTTGACCAAAAGAGAGTTGATGTCGCTTATATTAATTTTCTCATTATCATTTGCCACAGAAAAAAATCCTTCTTGAGGTCAACATATTTGGTTTTTTAAGCACAAGCCGATAACAGAAATAAAGTAAAGAGACAAATTATCATGAAGCGCATCGTTTGCATAATCTAACCTCCATTGTACTAAATTTGGTTTAAGGAACAATCCTTGTAGTTTTAACAAAATAGCTGGTTGAAATCTGTGATTTTTCTCCAATTCGAATTTTTATGGCCGTTCTAATCGCAGATAAGATAAAATGGGCTGTCCAAACTTCCCCCCAAAGTCAAGGACAGCCCTATACATGACTCCAAACGGAATCATGTCTGAAACCAAATTAATATCCTAATCACCCAGATCAGATGAGTCCCAGGCAATCTTTCACATTTATATGATAAATATCCATAGCAAAATGAAAAACCCCTGAGAGTCCAGTTACAAACTCCCAGGGGTTAATGTGGGGGTAAGTAATGAAGAAATTGATTATGTACAATATCCTTATCCAATCTATTAGCAAAAACCATGCTAAATTATAAATCATCAGCAAATTTAAACCTGTATCGTTTAAATATAAAACGATTTTATCGATTGGCAGTCCGGACTGTAATGCAAAACGGATTGATATTATAAAACATATTAATAAATATAAATAATACCAATTCTACGAGGCTGGCTGCTATAAACGAAAGGAAATTCCTCTGATTCGCTGCCACTTGTTAATTCTATAGGAAAAAGTGAAGGGTTTAGCGGACAATCGGTGAAGGAATTTACAGACAATATGATCAAATTTGTCTGTATCTTTAATATGGTGGATGACTCTGACCTGCCCAGAGGGCCAGGGTTTCCGGCACGCACTAAACTACCTGGTAAAAAAAATCATGAACAACACAGTGTAGGGTTTCATTGACAATTATCATCAATAGAATTGCATCGCTGTTCCGGTACAGCGGTAATGCATGATCTTTTCAACTGCGAATAACGAATTGGCGATGAAGCGCTTACCGTTTGGTAAAATAAATATGGGCCGAGCATGGTGAATTGAATATAAACGTGTATTATATTTTTGCATACTATATGAAAATGACGGACAGGATATTTATTTGAATGACACGGATCGAAATCAGCGCTCATTTACGATTTCAGAAATGGATGTGAGGGTCGCCCTATGAAATGTACTCGTTGCCAGCAGGAGAATCCGCCGCAGGCAAAGTTTTGTCTGGGGTGTGGAATCGCCCTCGCCATCAAGAGTGCTAAATGCGGTACGGAGATCCCCGCTCTCGCGAAGTTCTGCTTTGAATGTGGTCAACCTGTGAGTCCTCAACCTGCCACAGCAGCGCGCTTCCGTTCTCTCGGAGCTTATACGCCAAAAAACCTATCGGACAGGATTCTTACCTCCAAAAGCGCGCTCGAAGGCGAGCGCAAGCAGGTTACAGTGCTGTTCGCTGACATGAAAGGATCCACGGAGTTGGTGGCTGAGCGTGATCCTGAGGATGCCAGGAAGATTCTTGATCCGGTTCTGGAACACATGATGGAAGCGGTGCACCGTTACGAAGGGACTGTGAATCAGGTTATGGGCGACGGAATCATGGCGCTCTTTGGCGCGCCGCTTGCTCACGAAGATCACGGTGTTCGGGCGTGCTATGCGGCGCTTCGTATGCAGGAGTCGGTGAGGCGGTATGCTGAGGGTGTTCACCGAGCAGAGGGTGTTCCTATTTACATCCGAGTCGGCTTGAACTCTGGCGAGGTCGTTGTTAGGTCCATTAGTAATGACCTTCACATGGACTACACGGCCGTTGGCCAGACCACGCACCTTGCTGCACGCATGGAACAAATGGCAATGCCGGGATCGATCCTCATGCCGTCGGACACGCTCCGTCTGGCTGAAGACTATGTGCAGGTGAAGATGCTTGGACCGCGGTCAGTGAAAGGATTGGCTGCTCCGGTCGAGGTCTACGAGATTGTCGGCGCAAAGACATTGCGCTCGCGTCTTAAGGCGGCGGCTTCTCGAGGCCTCACGCAGTTCGTCGGACGGGACGGAGAATTGAATCAGCTCCGTCAAGCGCTTGAGTTCTCACGGGCAGGACACGGGCAAGTCGTAGCGGTTATCGGTGAACCCGGCGTCGGCAAGTCCCGGCTATATTGGGAGTTCACCCACTCTCATCGAACCCACGGCTGGCTGATCGTGGAAAGCGGGTCAGTGTCCTACGGCGAGGCCTCCGCGTATCTGCCGGTTATCGACTTGCTCAAGGCCTACTTCCAAATCGAGACGCACGATGACAGCCGCAAGATCCGCGAGAAAGTAACAGGCAAAGTACTTTCCTTGGATCGAGCTCTCGAATCCTGTTTGCCCGCTCTCCTCTGGCTCTTGGACGTTTCCGTGGAGGACACCCATTGGCAGCGGCTTGAGCCGTCGCAACGCCGGCAGAGCATTTTTGATGGGGTCAAGGGGCTATTGCTTCGGGAGAGCCAGGTACAGCCCATCATCGTCATGTTTGAAGACCTCCACTGGATCGACACCGAGACTCAGGCACTACTCGACAGCCTGGTCGAGAACCTGCCGACGAAGCAAATGCTCCTGTTGGTCAATTACAGGCCTGAATATCAACATGCGTGGAGCGGCAAGAGTTATTATCGACAGCTTCGAATCGATCCACTGCCTCCCGCAACGGCCGACGAACTGTTGACCGCACTTCTGGGGGGTGACCCCACGCTTGAGCCACTCAAGCGGCTTTTGATCGAGCGAACCGAAGGCAACCCCTTCTTCCTCGAGGAGAGCGTCCGAACGCTCGCAGAGACGAATGTCCTGGAAGGTGAGCGCGGAACGTATCGGCTGGTTAAGGCACCACAGACTTTTAAGATACCGGCCACCGCCCAGGCGATC
Organism: Desulfobacterales bacterium; assembly: GCA_022340885.1. GTDB lineage: Bacteria > Desulfobacterota > Desulfobacteria > Desulfobacterales > UBA11574 > UBA11574. The sequence goes on from JAJDND010000050.1 coordinate 5,889, forward strand.
CTTGCTGCGCGCATCGACCGACTTGCGATCGAGGACAAGCGGCTGCTTCAGGCTGCGGCCGTCATTGGCAAAGATGTTCCCTTCGCCCTCCTTCAGGCCGTTGCTGAAGAGACAGAGGGATCACTCCGTAGCGGACTTGACAACCTCCAGGCCGCGGAGTTCCTCTATGAATCCCGGCTTTTTCCCGATCTCGAATACACTTTTCGACATGCCCTGACTCAGGAAGTGGCGTATCAGAGCCTTGTAGTCGCTCGTCGTGAGGCACTTCATGCTGCGGCTGGGCGCGCCCTGGAATCGCTCTATGTGACCCGTCTCGATCAAGCCTACGATCGGCTGTCGTACCACTATTCAAAGACTGATAACGCACACAAGGCCGTGGAGTATCTCACCCGCTTTGCCGAAAAGACTGCCGGAATGTACGCTCATGCGGAAGCTGCCAAGGCGCTGGAAAAGGCGTTCCCCCATGCAGAGCGGCTCCCGGCCGATGAACGAGACCGCCGCATCGTCGAGCTCATGGTGCGCCGGGCGGAGTCCCTTCACTTCCTGGGCCGCCGCCAGGAGATCGTGGACGTACTCCAACAACATAAGGAGCGCCTCGAGCGGCTCGGGGACCCCTCACTCGCCGGCCAGTATTATTTCTGGCTCGGCTTCGCTCATGCCTGGTTAGGACACCGGGTAGAAGCGGCCAGCAGCTTGCGTAGGAGTCTTGCAGAGGCTACAGGGTTGGGAGATCAAGCTATCATCGGCAGGGTCCATCGAGCGCTTGCCACGGAATGCATCTATTCCGGGCGGCCACTGGACGAAGCGGTTGGCCATGGCAGGGAAGCGGTGTCTTGTTTGGAGCGAACGGAGGATCAGTTTTGGCATAGTCAGGCGATGTTCACCCTGAGTTATTGCTGCTATTTCACCGGTGACTTTGATTCAGCCTCGGAGATCGCAGCACGACTCGATGTTTTGGGAGAAACTATGGGCAACCGACGGGCACGAGCCAATGCGTCCATGATGGCCGGCCTCAGTTACGCAACACGGGGGGACTGGATAGCGGGAGTCGAGGCGTTAAAGCATGCCCTCGATATCTCTCCGGATCCCTTTGAGACCGCTTTTATCCTTGCGTGCCTGGGCAAGGCTTATTCGGAAGGGAAAGATCCTGGCCGTGCCGTTCCTGCGCTCGAGCAAGCGGTTCAGCTGGCCGCCCAGGTTCGGTCCCTCCAATTTCAGTGTTGGTTCAGGACGATGTTGGGCGAGGCCTATCTCTTAAACGGTCAAACGAACGAGGCGCGAAAAACTGCAGACCAAGCGCTGCAGACCTCGGCAGGCGTCAATTTTTTACTGGGTGTCGGATTGTCCCATCAAGTGCTCGGCCGGATCGAGCGCTCCGAGGGCTTCCTTACGGAGGCGCAGAACCATCTCACAGACGCTCTTCAGACTTTTTCCTCACTCAACTGCCGTTTTGAGACTGGACGCACTCATCTGGATCTCGCCGTTCTTTTAAATGCCCAGGGAATAGGTCAAGCAATTGCGGCACACCTCAGGGAGGCTTATTCGCTCTTTCAAGCCCTGCGCGTGCCGAAGTATGTCGAACGCGCCGAGGGGTTTGCCAGAGAGTTCAGCGTGCCCCTTTTGCAGAATACAGATGTCAGAGATTGAACTATAAGATAGTACATGAATTTCTTTAAACGCTGTTGTTAACCTCGGTGTATATAAAAACTATGTTTAAACTGATATGCCGGCTTATAACTTCATCCCGATTACAATAGTCAGGATGATAAAAACAAACTAAATACCTCTAAACACCGGTTTCTTCAATCTTTGAACTATACATTTTGAAACTGCCTTTTCGCACTTGATAGGAACCCCCGATTGCAAACAGAACGGCGCCCAGGCAAGCTGTCTGGTTTCGGCGTCTACATTTCTCAATTTAATATAAAGGCAATTTTCGCACTCTTTGGGTATATTCATTTTTTTTTAAAGCCCACCATTTGACATAACTTTTTAACTGAATGAAAAACTTTTTAAAATTTCTAATATGCAAATATCATGCAAATATTACGTAAAATCAATTGGTTAATTATATATAAAGAGATATCAAAAGGTTACATCGGATATGCTTTTAGATAAAAGTGATAAGTTATATAGAAGTATATAAAATTATGATACAAACTACATAATATCTATGAAAAGTTTTACATAATATGAACTTCACGAAATAGGCAACCGGAGTCTAAGAAAAATTCCCTGATCCTTGCTTGGGGTAAAACCGGAGACATTAGAAAGGCTTGATTTGTAATTATTTGGTTACAATTCACGTCCACAAAAAAAAGTGGATTTCAAATCGAAAACTATATTGTGCTTACTTGCCAGAAACGCACCCTCAAGCATCTTAATTTTTATTACATATATCTTATTTCTTACATTTCAAATGTCGGCTTTCAAAATTTCTTCTAAATTTTCTTTGCTGATAGGTTTCTGATAAATTCCATCAAAGCCCGCATCTTCTAATTCATTCATGTCAAAATTATTAACACAACCGGACAATGCATATATCTTTAAATCAGGTTTTAAGATTTTCACCCTACGGCAAAAATCCAAGCCATTTAGCCAAGGCATTATCAAGTCCGTAATTATCAATGAAATTTTTTCGTCATATCTTAAGACATGCTCGGCCTCTTCTGCGCTGTCAACAGTAACAATCATGTGACCAGCGTTCTTGCACAATCTTCTCATTATTTTCAGGAAGCCTAAATTATCATCAACAACAAGGATTTTTTTAGTGCTCATATCAACGATTCACAAAAGGAGTTCAATTGATGCATAATGCATAAAACTTTGAGGGTTCCTCCATCAGAATAATCTTGTGAATAGAGGTTAAGAAATTGAAATAAAAAAACATAAAGTAACAAACAATTCGATAAAGGGTTCTTCAGATTTTGATGTTAAACAATGGAAATTGATTTCGAATATAGAATTGCTTCAAAAGAAAAATTATCGAAAAAGAATATTTGACGATATTAATTTTGTCAAAAAAATAAACAAATTAATTGATTGTGGAATTGTTTTACCCAATTTTATGAAAAATTATGCCACTCTTCCTATATAGTTTATTTTATCTTTTCATGAGAATTGTGCTTCATTATAATTAATTAAATTAAAAGGAGATAAATTAGGTATCGCGCGAAGGTAAAGTGAGATATCCTAAATAAGAGGGGAAAACGGGAATATTACTTTTTTAAAAGTTTAGGTACCCCCATAATATACAATCAATCTTCTGATATTGGATTGAAAAAATATGCCAATGGTTAATCTTTTAGCGCTGTACCACGGCAAACTGGCTTTGGGTAATAGTGGCACAGGCTCATCTCATGCCAGCACATTTTATTTGTTCATCCATTAATTATGAAAGCCAAAAAAATAAATGAGATAATTAGGGAACATAATCGGAATCAGAATCAATAAAATCGTCATCACTGAGACCCATTATATTAAGTAAACAATCTTTAAGAGCGCCAATTTCAGTATCACCTTCACTAACATATTCATGGCGGCCTTGTTTAACCAACAATGTTGGTTCAGCAAAAAATTTTGAAGTGTTCGGGCCTGTTAGGATTTCGTGAACATCTATAGGTAACATTTTATTGGATGGACGATATAAGATATAAGTATGTTTTTTTGTTAAAACTTCACCCTTATTGACAACATCTTTATACATAATATCACCTCCAATTATTAGGTTGGTTAAAAGCTTTTATATCAGAAAACCAAATATCGCACAATTGTGGATAATGTATAATATGTAAACTACTTGCAATCTCCAATGTGACGACCTTTGATATGGTTGGTCATTTCCATATTGCCTTGACTTGAAGTCATCTTGATTGTTCCTTCAAAGCTGTTCCCCCTGTATATCATTTCGCCGACACCTTTCATTTCATCGCCCTGGCTATTGCACAGCATGGTCCATTTCACCGTATTGCCAGTCACGCTGACCTGGGAGAATTTGCAATCCTGTCCTGGTTGAGAACTCTGTGGGACAAAGTCCTCTTTCGTCAAGCATTGTGTGTTTTTTACCGGCGGCATTTCCATAGGCATCCCCGGAACTTCCATTTTCGAGGTTATTTCCCACTTACCTTCTTGCATGTCCGGTACTGAACCGGCAAAGGATATTGAAATAATGGCGAACAGAATTACTATAGCGGCAATTGGTCTTTTCAACATTAATATTCCTCCTTTAATAAACACACTGTTTTTTAATAACGATTTTTATGACAACATACACTTTAGATACCTTAGATACCATAATGCGACCCAAAGTTGATCAATTCTGAGTCCATATATCGTAAAATCCATAAAAAATCAAAAAGACAAACCCTCAAAATGGATTTGCCCTTTTTGAAAAACGATATCACAAAAAATTTCGAAGCTCTGATATTACATTTTCATAACAGATACATTAAAAATAAAATTCTGGCGCCACTTAATCAAAAAGAGGCGGAAGTCCACCCCAAAACTATTTCTGTTGTCTTCATAGTCGGATGATGCCCTTATTATTTATCTAATCAAAGAGGCTGATCCTTTACACGTGCTGTTATCAGATCGGATATAATCGATGATATTTATTGTTTTACCTTTGATTTCACCATAAACGAAGGTTCCATTCTCACAGGTCATTGATATTTTCTTCCCATCTATGACTCCACTGCATTTTTTACCCGGAGTTGGTGTTATGTTTAATGTGGTAAAAAAAGTTCCTTTTTTCTTGATTTCACCCTTAAAATATACAGGAGGGTCATCCACTGAGTCTTTACTGCAACTAATATATCCCTCCCATCTACAACTGAAATCGAAAGCAGCAACATTGGCAGCAACTATAAACAACGAAAACAGAATTAGTACAAAAACTTTTTTCATTTCTCCAATCTTATTCTTGGGTTTTTAATAAGTGTTATTGGATTTTCACGTCGACATTTTTAATCAAACCAAATGACCCTGCCTTATCCTCCTATAATATATCGTATTAAAAGGTTTAATTCTTTTTTCATTCAGTCATTTTCATGGCGTCTTTCTAACCTCTAATATCTAAATGTATTAACGACTATTTTTGTCTGTAATCAAAGGAGGGCGTTGTGATGGAATCATATAACCGTTAGGCCGATCTTTCAGATCTTATTAAAATGATTCTGACTTTTGCACATTCTTAATGATTTTAACCGCAGCAAACCAATAAGTCCGATAGCTGATAGCTAAAGGTACATACAATAACTTATCATTTTTCCTATTTAAGCGTGGGAAATATTAAAAAACCATGATGTTTATTAAAAGCATATTATACCACATCGTCATATGTCAATAAATTATTATGACGCCATTGGGTAGACTTTCGGGGCCTAAAAAGATGCCCCAGGTTTTTGGATTTACTTCAGGGATAAAATAGACGGTTTGATCTACAATGATTTGCTTAAAACGTCAGTTCACAAAATAGAAGATTTTGAACTAAAATTAATGTTGTGGTTACTTTATAATCAAGCAATCAAAAAACAATTTTACATTCAGATATCATAAACACAAAACCCCACCTTTTTCAACCAAGATATCTTGCATCCCAAGGACATATCTGAAAAAATGGCAAAGTGCAGATCGCTAATTCTGCTGTATGCTGGACAATATCAAGGCCTATCTAACCATCTTCAAAAACCCGACCTTTTTGGAAAAGATGCTAACCAATACGCTAACAAGAGCGAATAAAAAGAAAAAGATTTAACCGTTCTGTCAGTTAAACCTTTGATATCATTGGTGCCGGAGGTCGGAATCGAACCGACACGGGGTTGCCCCCGCGGGATTTTGAGTCCGATTGTGACCATTTCAGCAAGGCCAATGATTTCAGCTATTAAGCTGTTTTCATTGGCCTTTTTTATTATTAATTTAGTTGGAAAATGTTAGGTATTTTTAGAAAAAAATAGGAACATTGGGCACAATTTGAACACAAGATGTGCGGTTTCTCCTTTCCGGCGTCAACGAGAATATCTGTTTTGAGAAAGCCTCTTTTAGTCCCTTTGGGCCGCCCTAACACCCATCCATCGATTGACTTGACAATGTGAAGCGTTGTTTGTATTCAAATGGCAGATAATGATGAGAAATAGTATTTACACCACATCTTATGGTCGAACTCCCGTATATCCACTATATGTATTGACATATTTTGGATAAACGGTTTTAATCGGATTATCAAAGAATGAAAAGGCCGGACGGCGGTGACGCGCCTATCCGGCCAAGTATAAACCATATCACCTAGGCGAAGGATTAATGGTCTTATATATTTTTATGTCAGCTCAAAATCTAAATCAAGCAATTTTTTATAACCGCATCGATTTTTATATCGTTGCGGTTTTTTTTATTTCCAAACCGAATGACAGGGGGAAAAATAATGACTGAAATTTTAGAAAAGAAAGACGTTGCTAAAATGTTTAAATTACCCAAAAGCACCATAGACCGTATGGTAACAATGGGCCAAATTCCTTTTATACGCATGGGAAAAAGAAGTGTGCGGTTCTCCAGGGATAGGCTTGAAAAGTGGTTGGAAGAACGCGAGAACGTGGAAGTTACTTATAACAGAGATTAATACATGATCATGGCCGGCGCTGCTATCAGCGAAAAAATAGTATGCTCCCCCCGGACATGCTACCGGCCATAATTTCCGGGGGCTTGATGGTTACAGTCGAGGAACATGTTAGAAATAAAATTGAACATGCTAAGAAGTGGCGAATAGAAAATCCTTGGTATAGTCCGGAATATTTTAAGGATGAAAGTAAAATTTATGTCACCAAAGAAATGCTTGCATCTAAGGCTTATAGATCACTTAGCAGGTGTGCAATGCTTATTTATCAAGACTTTCTGGCAAAAAGGGAAATGGTATCAACTAAGCGAGATCGAAAACCAGTATGGCAAATAAACAATAATGGAGAAATCATTTATCCTTATACTGAAGCAATAAAAAACGGATTCACAAGAGATCAGTTCCGAAATGGTATTGATGAACTTCAACAAAAAGGCTTTATCGACATTACCCATCATGGCAAAGGTGGCAGAAAGCCTGCCAAGGGGACGGGGGATGTTTCAAAATATTGGATCGATGACAGGTGGCAAGATTACGGAACGGATGATTTCAGACCGCCACGGAACCCACGGGAAAAAGATACCAGAAAGGGCCGGGGATGGGCTTCGTATCATGCCGCAAAAAAATAATCTTCGGTATGGATTTCCATACTCGTTAAAGCCTAACGGGTATCACTTTCCATACTCGTTAAGGGATAATTGAGAAAACGGAAAAACGGGGGTACGATGGACAAAACCTTTATGGTCAATGGCTTAACAGGGAAATCGGTTTTTTCTAACGAGTATGGATTTCCATACTATCTTTAAAGAATCTTTAGGCACTACACCAAGGCAGCGCCCCACCTAAAGGGGCGCGTCCCTACTTGGATAAAGGAAAAACGATGCAACCAATTTACGACCTCAAGGATTTGAGCATTAAACTAAAAATCAGCGTTCAGACTTTACGGACCTATATCAAGGCCGGGAAGCTGAAAGCCAAAAAAATCGGCAGGGCCTATTTTGTGACAGAAC
>JAJDND010000075.1 GCA_022340885.1 Desulfobacterales bacterium
TGAACTCATGAAACTGGGGCGGGCTGCTGAATCCGAGAAAGACTGGGCCGCATTTATCAGGAAATATCGCGCTGAAATGGCCGATCCTGAAAAGAGCAGGATTCTTGACCTGCTTGCGGCACTGTCTCACGGCACAAACTTTTCCGTGGGATGCTACTGCGAGAACGAGGCGCGCTGTCACAGGTCCGTATTGCGCGAGCTATTGGCGAAGAGAGAGGCGGAAATCAAATGACGACGGTTGTCATAGGGACGTTCTGTGTATCCCTGGTGTAAGCATTTGATCATCCACCGGTGAAATCGACGATGCCCCTGCTATACTCTGACAACTGGTAAAAACGCAACGGACTCGTCCGCCCAACCCGTGAGGTGTAAACGTGTCCGCCTTGGAAGATCTTGTTTGCGTGGCTTCGGTAAGTTTCGTTAATGGAGGCGTATATTCTTTATTTATTCCGAGGTCTTCGATCTTTAACCTCTGGTCTCGGATTGAGGTCATTTTACATATTTTAATTGATCTGCCGCTATAAATAATAGTACTGAAAGATATATTAATACCCGCATAGGAAAACTTATAGCCTGTGCTGCGCCGGCCGCTGAAAATAATAAGATGAAGCTTCCCACACTGATCATACATTTTTTACCGACTCTTGGATTTATCCTAGCCCTGGTCCTTCTGGCGCATATTTTAAAACAAGGAAAATCGCCTGCCAGCACACTGGCCTGGTTAATGGCCATTATCTTTGTCCCTTATATCGGTGTGCCCCTTTATTTGATATTCGGCGGCCGCAAAATGACACATATGACGGCGTCGAAACAGATGCTTCCGGCTTTTCCTCCGGATCAGTCGCCCAATGGCGATCTATATGAACCATTGACCTCGGAAATCTTCCGAGGAGGATTCCCCCTGACTCAGGGTAACAGCGTTGAAATTCTTACCTCGGGAGAACAGGCGTATCAAAAAACGCTGGCGTTGATTCAGAGCGCAACACACACGATTCATACAGCCACGTTTATCCTCGGCAAAGATGCCGTCGGCAAAAAGATAATCGAAAATCTGGCGCACAAAGCCTCCCAGGGCGTCAGCGTATTTCTGCTGCTGGATGCGCTCGGTTGCGCCAAAATCCGTCGAAGTTTCCTTTCTCCATTGTTGAACGCCGGCGGCCGGGCGGCTTTTTTCATGCCGATGTTGCATCTGCCTTTCCGCGGACGCGCCAACTTGAGAAACCACCGTAAAATATTGCTGGTGGACGGTACGACGGCTATCGTCGGCGGTATGAACCTCGCGCACCAATATATGGGGCCCGACAGAAATGCAGATTACTGGCAGGATCTTTCACTGCATTTCGATGGGCCTGCCGCTGCGCAGGTATACGAGATTTTCCGTTCAGATTGGAAATTTGCCGCTCGGGAAGATCTTGACAGCTTCAGGCCTCCGGGCGGATACAAAGAAAAAACTTCCGGCACGGTGATGCAGTTCATGGCCAGCGGCCCGGATGTGGAGGAAGATGCCTTGCGTGATGCACTGATCGGCGCATTATTCCGGGCAAAGCACCGGGTTTGGATTGTCACCCCTTATTTCGTCCCGGACGATCTGCTGCTGGAAGCGCTTTGCATGGCCGCCAGAAGAGGTATTGATCTGCGCCTTATTGTACCCAAAAGATCAAATCATCATTTGGCGGATCTGGCCCGCGAGGGTTACCTGTCTCGTCTCCAGAAATACGGGGCCAATATACTTCTCTATCTCCCCCGTATGCTTCATGCCAAAGCGTTGCTCATCGACGATGTCGTCGCTGTTACCGGCTCTGCCAACATGGATATGCGGAGTCTGATGCTCAACTATGAAGTGGCTTTGTGCATATATTCACCGGATGTCATTGACCGTTTAGACGCCTGGATGAGGATGCTGATGGCCGAATGCGGTGTCCGGGAACCTCGGCGGAGCTCATCTCTTGCCGTTATCGAGGGGGTGGGGCGTCTTTTTGCCCCGTTGTTGTAAATGAGATACGCTCACACAAATATTGCTGCAAGGAACTGGAAAAAATTATCGGGCCTTTACGTCAATGTATTCGGTTGCACCGTAAAACCGCCCGAGAGAAGACTTTCCGGCGACTGGCTGTATCAGGCTACCGGTTCAATATGACATATAGATCGTCCAATCCCCACGCGGGCAACCCGGAAGGAGGTTAAAAATGCAGGCACGAGCACCCCTAATGATAGAACACCGTCTGATCGAGAGAATGATTGTGATCATCACCGGGATGATTTCAAAAATCGAAAAAGAAAATAAGGCCGATCCGGTTCTGATCGACACAGCGGTTGACTTTATCCGAACTTATGCCGACAAAACGCATCACGGAAAAGAGGAGGAGATTCTTTTCAGAGATCTTAAAGAAAGAAAATTGTCCGAAGCAGACCGGCGCTTGATGAACGACCTGATTGAGGAACATGTTCTCGGACGAAAATTAACCGGGAGCCTCATAAAAGCGAACGATCGTTATCGAAACGGAGACTCAGGGGCTCTGTCGGAAATCATATCCGGACTCCGGCTGCTGATTGACTTTTATCCGAAACACATCGAAAAGGAAGACAAGGTATTCTTTCCGGCAGCCCGACAATACTTTTCCGAACAGGAAGATCAGGCCATGCTCGAGGAATTTTGGGAATTCGATAGAAAAATGATCCACGATAAATATATCTCCGTGGTCGAAACATTGGGAAATGGATGACGGGTTTGAAAGCCGGGCTTTTAAAACGGTTTCCAGCGCCCATGTTCGACGTCGGAGGCAAAAATGTGCACATTGAATGGAATATCTTGACAAAGATTTTACACATAACTAAGCTTAATATTATGACGATGTGGGAATCCCTCCCTTGAAAGCCCCCTAAGGCCTCACAACGCCTTCATTGCTGAGAATTCCTGGCCCGCATCCCAAAGATATAAAACAACCGTAGAATCACTGCTTAAACGCTGCCTTACGATACTGTTTGTAACTTCAAAGAAATGGACGTCCGATAAATCATTTGATCATGCTATTAAAGTCGCTTGTCAGTTTTCGGGATTGGTCGCAACAACGAAAAAAGACTGGCCACGTTTCAATTTTTTTGCCAATGCGTTCGCTTTTTGTAAAGGAGGAATACTAAATGCCAGCAATTCGAAAAATCCGGCAAGTCCTCAAGAGCAAGCCGACGATTGAAGGCGCCGGCGTCCACCTGAAAAGGGTGTTTGGATTCAGCGAAGTCCCCGCGTTCGATCCATTCCTGCTTCTGGATGACTTTCGTTCCGATCATCCAAGCCATTATCTGAAAGGTTTCCCCTGGCATCCCCATCGCGGGATCGAAACCATCACCTATGTTTTGAAGGGGGACGTCGAACACGGCGACAGTCTTGGTAACAAAGGAATTATCGGCTCGGGGGATGTACAGTGGATGACGGCCGGGAGCGGAATCATCCACCAGGAAATGCCGAAAGGAGACAGAAACGGCAAAATGTTTGGATTTCAGCTCTGGGCCAATCTGCCCGCCCGGCAAAAGATGATGGATCCGCGGTATCGGGATGTCGTCGCCGAACACATACCCGAAGTCAAACTTCCCAATGGTACGCGCATCAAGATCATTTCCGGGGAGGTTGCCGGTATTAAAGGCCCGGTACAGGATGTTGTCATCGATCCTGAATATATCGATGTTACGGTTCCGGCACGTTCGGAATTCAAACACGCCACGAAACAGGGTCATACGGTCTTTGCTTACATTATCGAGGGGCGCGGATATTTCTGCGATGAAAAAAATCCGTTTACCTATGAAGCCCAGGGCGCAAACTACTTCGACATTCAGCGCGATCCATTTGTCGGAAACGGGACGATTGTGCTTTTCACTGATGGTGACGAAATAACGGTTCTTACCGAGGAGCATTCAGTCAGATTCCTCCTGATTTCCGGCAAGCCCATCAATGAACCCGTCGCGTGGTATGGCCCCATCGTCATGAACACCCAGGACGAATTAAAAATCGCTTTTGAGGAGTTCAACCGAGGGACTTTCATCAAATACAAAGGTTGAATGCATGAAGCGCATGACCGCATTATTCGATATCGAGAGGAAGACGAAGCAATGGAAATAGCGCCTGAAGACCTGCCATGGCAATCGGTTTACAAGATCCTGATCGGCTCGGTTGTACCGCGCCCGATCGGCTGGATTTCGACGGTGAATTCGGCAGGCCGGCCGAACCTGGCCCCTTTTTCTTTCTTCAATGCCGTATGTGCCAATCCGCCTCACGTGCTATTCTGCCCCAGCGTGCGCATCGAAGATTGCCAACCCAAAGACTCGCTCCATAATGTTCGGGCTACCGGCGAGTTTGTCGTGAATATCGTAACGGAGGAGCTGGCTGAGGCCATGAACCTGACATCTACTGACCTACCCGCTGACGTGAACGAGTTCGAGATCGCCGGTCTTGCCGTAAGCCCATCTTCAGCAGTACGACCGCCGCGTGTGGCTGCGAGCCCCATCCATTACGAATGCAAAGTGGTCCACATCTTGGAACTGGGAGACCAGCCCGGAGCGGGCAAGGTGGTTGTCGGCAGGATCGTGCATCTCCATGTGGATGATTCGGTTTTGTTCGGGGGCGACAAAATCGACCTGGCGAAACTCAAACCCGTCGGCCGCCTGGGAGGCAACGGATATTGCAGGGTCACGGATCTGTTTAAAATGGTCCGGCCGCCATCTCAAATTAAAGCAGAGTAGAAGCCGTCTCAAAAAAGAAAAAAGACTTGACACTCGCTTTTAAGCAATTGTATGCAATTTATATATAGTGCGAAATTTGCATTATTGGCGAATCCACTCGACTTCTGAATTCGGATATATCTTAAATCATTAGTTATAATAGGGTAATGCCCGAATGATTGAAAAAGACCCGACCACTCTTACGCTTCCAACGGTTTGTATACAATATAATGCATGCTTTGTGGGTTATGAACAAGATTTCCGATAAGCCTCTGGCCACGCAGGTGGCGGAGGAGATCCGGCGTCTCATCCGCGCCAACAAATTGGTGAGCGGACAGCGGTTGAGCGAGCAGCGGCTGTGCGAAAGGCTCGGCGTCAGCCGCACCCCCCTTCGGGAGGCCCTGCGTATACTCAGCGCCGAAGGTCTGGTGACCATATCCCCCAATAAGGGGGCACGCGTGGCCGAATCTTCCATTGAAGACACCTTTTATATGTTCGAGGCCATGGGGGTTCTGGAAGGAAGCTGTGCCCGCCTCGCTGCCGAGCGGCTGACGGACACGGACCTGGAAAAAATGGAAAGTCTCCATGAACAGCTGGAAACAGCCCACAGAAACGCTGATCCCGAAAGTTATATGAGCTGGAACAGAGAGTTTCACGAGTTTGTTCAGGAAAAGGCAGGCAATCCGGTTTTGGGAAGAATCGTCTCCGGTCTGCGGGACGTTATTTTGCTCCACCGCTATCGCCAGATTTATCGCCCGGGGCGATTTGACGAATCCATGGAGGAGCATCGCAGGCTCATCGAGGCCTTTCGGGCGCGGGACAGCGAGCGCGCCGAACGGCTGATGCAGACGCATTTACAAAAGCAGTGTCAAGCGCTGGTTACCTATTACGCAGAGAAGGGAAAGGAGGTTGTCTATCCGGGCGACTGAATGATGTCATTAAACACGTAATGCTTTGGGGCCGTGAAGATCGCGGTCTATACGGGCGGCCCATCAATACCCGTTATGGGGTCAGATAAGCTGTCTATCCATCCATAAACCGTCAAACCAACATAAGGAGGGGCCAAAATGCGTGCAAAGAACATCTATATTATTTTCACAATCACTCTTTTTATAGCGTGTGGCCTGCTGTTTACTCCCAAACCTTCGCAGGCCGCCTCGGTCACCTTGAAGGTTTCACATCAGTTTGCCGCCGGCGATGTGCGCGACCTCATGGCTCGCGCTTTCGGAGACATGGTAACCAAAAAGACCAACGGCGAAATCAAGTTTCGATACTATCCCGCCAAGTCCCTTTTCAAACCCAGGGAACAGTGGGACGCCATGCGAAACGGCGCTTTGGATATGACGGTCTTGCCCCTTGATTATGTTTCAGGAAAGATTCCCCAAATATCCATCACGCTGATGCCCTGCACAGTGACCAGTGTGCAGCAGGGTGCGTCCTGGAGAAACAAGCCCATCGGCAAGAAAGTTGCGGCCCTGATGGAGAAAAACGGCGTCAGAAACCTGGTATGGGCATGGTTCAGCGGGGGTATCGGCTGCAAAGTCAGGCAGGTTGTGCTGCCCGAGGACGTCAAGGGACTCAAGATGCGGGCGGCAGGAAAAAAGTTCGAGTACATGCTCAAGGAGGCCGGAGCATCCATTACGAGCATGCCTTCCTCTGAAGCTTACCATGCCCTTGCCACAGGCGTGCTCAACGCCATGCTGACCTCGTCGGCCTCTTTCGTATCTTACAAGCTGTATGAAGTGCTGAAGTACATCAACATTCCGCGTGATTATTCCATTTGGTACATGGCGGAGAACCTGATCATGTCCGAGAAAACTTGGAAAAGGCTGACACCTAAACAACAGCAGGCCTTTATGGAAACATCGGAGTGGATCCACGACAAGTGGATTCCCCTGCATTTCAAAGGTTTGGTTGACAAGGAAATCGACGCGTTTACCAAAGCGGGCGCGGACATCCACTACATGACCAAAGGTGAATTCGATCAATGGCTTGAGTTTGCCAAGAAGACGGCCTGGAAAAACTATGCCCAAACGGTTCCGGGCGGCCAGGAACTTTTGGATCTTGCCCTCGACGCCATGAAATAAATGAAACGGTTTGATCCTGATTTTTCAGGCACCCTCTCTGCGCGCCGATGATCTGATGGGCGACCGATCGGGAGTGACCAGGCTTGGTTTACTCCCGCGGACACAGATAGTGCCAACCCCTATAAATAGCGGGGGGAGACAGGGAAAGAGACGATGAAGAAGGTTTATCGCATATTGTTTTGGATCATTGACGGGCTGACCCTATTGACGGGCTGGTTGGCGGCCTTGTCCCTGGTTGCAGCCGCCTTGATCATTACCGAAGCCGTTATTGTTCGGAAACTTTTCGGCGTCTCAACCATCTGGCAAATCGAAGCTTCCGTGTATCTGCTGATGTTCAGCGTGTTTGCAGGCGCGCCCTTTGTCCAGAAAAATGAATTCCATCTGAATGTGGACCTTTTGATCATCCATTTTTCACCCAAAACACGCGAGATCATCCTGATCGTCGTCTCCATTGCCACTTGCCTGCTGGTCCTCCTGTTAGCCTGGTATGCATGGCCCATGTGGTGGGAGAGCGTCAAGACGAACGAGCATTCCGAATCCCTTTGGGGGCCTCCCCTTTGGATTCCCTATTTTTTTCTGCCTTTGGGAATGAGCCTGCTGTTTCTCCAGTACATTGTATACATTTTCAGGAAGATCGATGCATTGAAAAAGGGAGAAATGGAAGCCGCGGTTTTGCCGGATAACCTTGCGGACGTGGAAGATATGAAAAATGAATGAATACCTGCTTGCCGTGTTGTTGTTCGGAAGCGCCTTCGGCCTGTTGATATCCGGCATTCCCATATGGGCCGGGCTTGCCGGAATATCCGTATTGGCGATTCTCATTTTTTCACCCAACCTAATGCAGACCCTGCCTTTCACACTGTATGGAAGCATGGACAATTTCGCGCTACTGGCCATTCCGCTTTTCATTCTGCTCAGTGCGCCTATTGCCGAGTCTCAGGCAAGCAAGGATCTTTACGAGACATTACACAAGTGGCTTCATAAAGTACCCGGGGGGATTGGCATCGCCAACATGATCGGGTGCGGTATATTCGCCGCCTTGTGCGGCTCGAGTCCGGCAACGGCCGCTGCCATCGGCGGAATCGGCATACCTGAGATGCGCCGGAGGGGATATTCACCGGCATTGGCAACCGGACTCATTGCCCATGGCGGTACGTTCGGTATTCTCATCCCGCCCAGCGTGACCATGATTCTTTATGGGGTCGCGACCGAAACATCCATCGGAAAATGCTTCATCGCCGGTGTCATCCCCGGAATCTTGCTGGTTCTGCTCAGCTGTATCTGGGTGGGGGCGGTATTCCTTTACCGGAAGTTTCATCCGGCAAAGCGCGGATCCTTATATTACATCGATGCGGCATATCAGAACGATAGAGAGACGTTTTTCTGGCGTGAGCGATTTTCTTCCCTCGTCAAGGTATTGCCCTTTGTATTGATTATTTTCGGTATCATGGGCTCTCTGTATGGAGGATGGGCCACACCCAGCGAGGCCGGTGGTCTCGGGGCCGTGCTCTCTCTGATTTGCGTCATGATCATCTACCGTGTTTACCGGCCTGCCCAGCTATGGAACATTTTCATCAAGGCCCTAAACGAAAGCACTATGATCCTGATGATCATGGCGGCAGCCCTTATTTTTGCGTGGGTCTCGTCGGATTTGTATGCCACCCAGACCCTGGGAGAGCTGATATTGAAGCTCCCGTTGGGCAAATGGGGTATCATCTTTTTCATTAATATTTTTCTGTTGATTCTCGGCTGTTTTATTCCGCCTGCGGCTGTGATCTTGATGGTTGCCCCCCTCCTCCTCCCCATCATCCAGGGATTGGGGTTCGACCCGGTCTGGTTTTCGGTGATTATGACGGTCAATTTAGAGATCGGGCTGGTAACGCCGCCGGTGGGACTTAACCTGTATGTGGTCAAAAGCATTGCCCCGGACATCCCCATGTCCAAGGTTCTGCTGGGAGCGGCACCCTTTGTGTTGATCGACTGCCTGCTCATCGTGTTTTTGTGTATCTGGCCTCAACTGGCGTTGTGGCTGCCGAACAAAATGATCGGCTGATTCTGGAGAAATCAATGCACACTGAATCCATTCGCTCCTGGTTTGAAAGTTCTTGCTCGAAATGGCATAACAAGAAGGCAATTACCTTCCTGCGTGACGGCAAAGTCGAAACCGTTCTAACGTATTCTCAATTGAGACACGACGTCTCGGGATTTGCAGAGACACTGGTCTCACGCGGCGTCGCCAAAGGGGACCGGGTCCCCTTGTACCTGGAAAAATCCCTGATATCCGTCGTCGCGCACTTTGCGCTGCAAAAGATCGGCGCTGTTTCGGTCCCATTGAACCCGGGTTTCAAGAAAGGTGAAATGCAGTATCTGCTAAAGGATGCCGACGCATCACTTGTTCTGGCCGATGAAGGGAAGGGCGGTTTTATCCGGGAAATCGATCCGGACGTTCAAGTTATGGAGCTGCCCACGCATAAGCCCTACCAGGAAGGGATATCCTTGGAATTGTCTCCCCGTACCCATACAGAGACGGCCCTTGCGCCGGAAGACCCGGGCATGATCATCTATACATCCGGTACGACCGGAGACCCCAAAGGGGCCGTTCTCACTCAGGGAAACCTGGTCCATGACGCGGCAAATGTCATCGACGTGTGGGAAATCGGCCACGAGGATGTTCTATGCCATGCCTTGCCCCTCTTTCATGTTCACGGGCTCTGTTTTGCGCTGCACACCGCGCTGTTGAGCGGCGCCCACGTGCTGATGCTGGACCGTTTCGAACCTATGAAAATTCTGGACGTACTGGCGTGCAAAGAAAAAGACCGGACTTGCACCGTTTTCATGGCGGTGCCCGCCATGTACACCCGGCTGCTCGATGCCATGGAAGACAGCCCCCGGGATTTTTCCCATATCCGCCTGCTTACTTCCGGATCGGCGCCCCTGCTGGTAAAGGATTTCCATCGCATCGAACAAATGTTCGGAAGACAACCGGTGGAACGTGAAGGCATGTCGGAAACCGGTATGAACTTCTCTAACCCTCTCAAAGGCAATCGAAAGCCGGGCTCCATCGGTCTTCCTCTGCCGGGCCTGTCGGTCCGAATTGTGGATCCCGACACGTTTGCGGATGTTCCTCCCGAAGAAAACGGGGAAATCTGGCTCAAGAGTGCTTCCATCACCCCCGGATATTGGCGCAAGCCAAAGGAAACCAGGGACAATTTCGAGAACGGCTGGTTTCGAACCGGAGATTTGGGATATGTCGATAAAGAGGGTTACTATTACCTGACGGACCGGATCAAGCATATCATCATCACGGGAGGAGAAAACGTATCAGCCAAAGAAGTCGAGACCGTCATCAACCGCATCGACAACGTCGTCGAATCTGCCGTGGTGGGTATTCCGGATCCCAAATGGGGAGAAAAGGTGGTTGCGGCGGTCGTGTCCGAAGCAGGAGCCGGACTCGATCCGGATGCGGTAAAGATCTATTGCAAAGAACACCTGCATGACTGGAAATGCCCCAAGGAAGTCATATTCGTCGCCGAAATTCCCAGAAACACAATGGGGAAGGTGCTTAAGGAAAACGTCAAAGAGATTTTCGCCAAAGATTGAATCTGTGCGGCAAGCGGGGTTGTGGCAGGTTGGCTCGGATTCCCTTCACAAGAAGAGGTACGCATGAAATTTTCTTCAAATACGGTGCTGATTACCGGCGGCGCATCCGGGATCGGGTTTGCCCTTGCACAGCGATTTATTCAAGGGGGAAGTCAAGTCATCATCTGCGGCCGAAGAGAGTATAAATTAAAAGAGGCCCGATCAAAGTATCCCCAACTGGATTTCCGGGTGTGCGACGTGGCCGAACCCACCGAACGAATAGCGTTGTATAAATGGGTAACGGAAACCTGCCCCGACTTGAATATACTCGTCAACAATGCAGGGATTCAGCAACGCATCGATTTGAAAGAAACACCCGATTGGAAAACCCTGAATCAAGAAGTGGCGATCAATCTCGAAGCCCCGATCCATCTTTCAGCCCTTTTTATCCCCCATCTTTTGAAACAAAAACATCCGGCAATCATCAATGTCACATCAGGGCTTGCTTTTGTGCCGCTGGCGAACGCGCCGGTTTATTGCGCGACAAAAGCCGCGCTTCATTCATTTACCCTATCGCTGCGGCACCAACTATCCGCTTCGCCCATTGCCGTTATCGAAATCATTCCCCCTGCGGTGAATACCGATCTCGGGGGAAAAGGTCTGCACACATTCGGTGCGTCCCTCGATACGTTCACGGATGCCATTGCGGAGCAACTGAAAACAGGAAGCATTGAAGCGACCTACGGCTTTTCGGTTGAATCGAGCCGGGCAACCCGCGAACAGTTGGAAGCCATCTTCAAGCAGATGAACCAACCCTAATGTGTTGATGTCCTTTTGTAAGTTTTTGCCAGTTCTTTGCCCGGCAACATCGTCGGGGTTAAATATAAAATTGCACGCATCGAATCGGTATACCTTGACAACGACCTTCTTCATACATAGAGTTATGATTTAGAACGATGCGGAAAGCCCGCCTTGAAAGCCCCCCATACCCCAAACTTCGTTTGGCCTGCTGAGAATTCAAGACCTGCCCGCATCGGGAAGATACACAAAAACTTCCATATAAATTATTGTTTTAAGATTTGACACCATTGGCAGACACCTCAACATTTGAGTCGAGGTTGGCACATGCAGCGGAAACAGGAAAGATAACGGAATAGAAGGAGTCAAAAATGGAAAACATCAATATCATCGGAATCGCCGGCAGTCTCCGGCAAAGCTCATACAACCGGGCAGCATTGCGGGCGGCCAGATCACTCGTACCGGACAACGCAGTTCTGGACATTTTCGAACTCGACGGCATCCCGGGCTTCAACCAGGATGACGAACAAAACCCGCCGAAGAAAGTCGTCGAACTGAAAAGGCGAGTGCTGGCTGCTGACGCGATTTTATTCGTAACGCCCGAGTACAATTACTCGATACCCGGTGTGTTGAAGAATGCCATCGACTGGGCCTCGCGCCCCTATGCACAGAATGTCTGGAACGGCAAGCCGGCGGCCATCATGGGCGCCTCCATCGGCATGCTGGGGACAGCCCGGGCCCAGTATCACCTGCGCCAGTGCTGCGTCTTTTTGAACATGTTTCCTCTGAATAATCCAGAGGTTATGATCCCAAATGCCTCGGAACGGTTCGACGACGACGGAAACCTGATCGACGACAAGTCCCGGGAACTCATCGCGCAATTGCTTCAGCGCCTTGTGGCTTGGACACGCAGGCTTAAAGGCTAAGACAATTAACAGCAAACATGGCCACATACAACAATTGAAATAGAGAAGCCATCTCAAAAAAGCCTTTTCGTCCGATATCGGTGTTGAGCCCTCGTCTCAAATCCTCGACATACTCGATTATGCCTGCGGGTTGATCCTCGGCCTCGCCTTGATCTCGACCGAAAATCCTAATTTTGAGATGGCTTATAGATAAATGCGGCCGATTTTATGGCGAAGGATTATCCAAGGGGAAAAATCGGGCATTGTGACCGGGATCTGAAACGCATCCCGGCGCAGCCTCATCCTTTATCGATTAAACCATTGATGGCAAAGTGAAAGAGGGTATATGAGCAATCAAACCAGAATCATTAATCCCATTTATGCTTTTTTCCCCACCGAGATCGAAGGCTTCGATAAGCTGGCCGAATTGGCCCTTGATATGCGGTGGTCATGGAACCATTTAGCCGATGAACTCTGGCGGCAACTCGATCCGGATCTGTGGGAATCGACCCATAATCCGTGGGTTGTACTGCAGACCATATCCCGGGATCAGCTCCGGCGGGTGCTATCGGATCCGGTTTTTTGCAACGAAGTGGACCAGCTCTTACAGGCCAAGCGCGACAGCGCCGAATCGCCGGCATGGTTTCAGCAAAACCACGACCGTTCGCCGCTGAGCAGTATTGCTTATTTCAGCATGGAGTTTATGCTCAGTGAAGCATTGCCCATCTATTCGGGCGGTCTGGGTAACGTGGCCGGTGATCAGCTCAAAGCAGCCAGCGATATGGGCATCCCTGTGATCGGTATCGGACTGTTGTATCAGCAAGGTTATTTCCGACAGGTAATTACCAAGGACGGTATTCAACAGGCGTTGTTTCCGTACAACGATCCGGGGCAATTGCCCATTACGCCTGTTCGGGAGCCCAATGGAGAATGGCTGCGGCTTCAAATTGCGCTGCCCGGGTACAGCCTCTGGCTGCGCGCCTGGCAGGTGCAGGTGGGCAGGGTAAAGGCCTATTTGCTGGACAGCAATGATGCCGCCAACCTTCCGGCCCACCGCGGCATTACCAGCGAACTTTACGGCGGGGGAACGGAGCTGCGCCTGAAACAGGAACTGGTTTTGGGCATCGGCGGATGGCGCCTGCTGGAAGCCCTGGACATCCATCCGGAAGTCTGCCATCTGAACGAAGGCCATGCCGCCTTTGCGGTGTTGGAACGGGCGCACAGCTTTATGCAGGCCACCCAACAACCTTTCGATATCGCTTTGGCCGCTACCCGGGCCGGCAATCTTTTTACGACGCATACCGCGGTAGCGGCAGGCTTCGATCGCTTTACGCCGTCGCTCATGGCCCAATACCTGACCGGGTATGCCCAGGAGCAACTCGGCATTACAATTCACGACCTGTTGGCCCTGGGCCGGCAGAACCCCAGCGATGTCAATGAGGATTTCAATATGGCCTATCTGGCCATCAGAGGGAGCGGTGCAGTCAATGCGGTGAGCCGCTTGCACGCTCGGGTCAGCCGGCGCCTTTTTCAGTCGCTGTTTCCACGCAGGCCCTTGGAAGAGGTGCCGGTGGGCTATGTCACCAACGGGGTGCATGTGCCCACATGGGACTCTGCCGAGGCCGACGAACTCTTCACCCAATCCTGCGGCAAGGGATGCTGGTCGGAAGGGGACGAAGAATTGGAGCACCGCATTCACGAGCTTCCCGATGACCGCCTCTGGCATATGCGCAGCGCATGTCGTCACGCGCTGATAAGCTATACGCGTCAGAGATTGACGCAGCAATTTATCGCATCCGGCGCCCATACCGATGAGGTTTACCGGGCCCGGCATCTTTTCGATCCCGATGCATTGACCATGGGCTTTGCGCGCCGTTTCGCCACCTACAAACGGCCCAATTTGCTGCTGCACGATCTTCAAAGGCTTCTTCGCCTGCTGACCGATCGCCAGCGACCCGTTCAACTGATCATTGCCGGAAAAGCGCATCCGGCCGACGAACCCGGCAAGGCCATGATTCGGGAGTGGATCCAGTTCATTCGCGGTACACAAGCGCGAAACCATGTCATTTTTCTCAGCGACTACGACATGCTGCTGACCGAACGTCTGGTGCAGGGAGTGGATGTCTGGATCAATACGCCCCGCCGACCGTGGGAAGCGTGCGGCACCAGCGGCATGAAAGTATTGGTCAACGGCGGTCTCAACCTTTCCGAGCTGGATGGGTGGTGGGCCGAGGCTTACACCGACGATGTGGGGTGGGCTTTGGGCGACGGTCGGGACCGGGGCGACGATCCGGAATGGGATGCGGTGGAGGCCGAAGCGCTTTATGATCTGCTGGAGTATAACGTTATCCCGGAATTCTATGACCGGGACGCCAACGGCATTCCCGTTGCCTGGGTGGCGCGCATGCGGGAAAGCATGGCGCACCTGACACCCCACTTTTCAGCGAACCGGACGGTCCGGGAATACACGGAAAAACACTACCTCCCGGCGGCAGCCGCCTTCCGCCGGCGCGCAGGAAATAACGGCGCGCTGGCCCGCCGCATCGCTCAATGGCAACGCCAATGGGAACAACACTGGGGAAAGATGCGTTTCGGTGATTTGAGTGTCAAAACCCTGGAGTCCGGACATCAATTCGAGGTCCGGGTATTTCTGGAAGGCCTGGATCCCGAAGGGCTGCGTGTGGAACTCTATGCCGACGGCCAAAATAACGAAGATCCGGTGCGCCGGGAAATGACATTGGCTCAAGGGCTTTCAGGCGGCGCCGGTGAGGTCGTCTATCGCGCGTCAGTCCCCTCGACGCGGCCGCCAGAAGATTTCACTCCGCGGATTATACCAAGCCGCGATGAGATGGCCGTTCCTCTGGAAAGCCCTTTTATTTTGTGGCAGCGGTAACGCGTGCTGTTTTTCAACAGATTGACTGAAAAGAGAGAATGCAGCCGAAACCAAAAAAGAAATACATTGGAGACAATAATAAAGCAGACCGTCCCTTGAAAGATGATTCGACGGAAAATAAGCTGTCGTGCCGGAATGGGGCAACCTGCGGTCAACCCAGTCGAAAAGTTCAGGTGATCGAGGTGGCGGTCTTTTTGTTTTTGATCGTGCCCGCCATGTCGACCTCGTTTTTAATCGGCACCAATTCGGGCCATCAGCCCGGTACGGGTTTTATGAGTGTCGCCATCTTGTCCATCCTGAACGATCTGGGAATGGTGAGCCTGGTGTTCTATTTTGTGTGGCGAAACAGAGAAACACTACGCCGAATCGGCTGGACCCTGCAAAACCTCGCCGGGGAAGTCGGCTGGGGCCTCGTGTTGTTTTTCCCGATCTTCTACAGCGCCAACCGGTTGGAAAGCGCATTGCATTCGGCCGGTCTTTCGGCGCCGTCCAAGCTCCCTTCATTTCTCGTTGCGACCGGGCATTTCAGGCTGGTGCTGGCCGTCATTCTGGTCATTGTGGTCGCCATTGTGGAGGAAACCATATTTCGGGGTTATTTGATCCTGCGCCTGAAAACAGCCACCCGCCGGTCCTGGGCAGCGGTCCTTTTGTCATCGGTCGTATTCTCCATCGGACATGGATACGAAGGCATGGCGGGAGTGATCAGCGTTTTCTGTTTGGGGGTGGTCTTTGCGGTGGTTTACCTGTGGCGAAAAAGCCTGGTAGCGCCCATGATCATTCATTTTCTCATCGATTTCAGCAGTATCGTGATGGTAGCGCGGTTGTAAATACCCACGTGAAATTCCCCAGGGTTTTGATATCAATAATCATCCGGCCGGCTATCCTGAGACAGGAGTTAAACAATAATGGCAATATCTATCACTAAACCGGAAACCGCCTGCATTCTGACCATCAACGGCGGATCGTCGAGCATCAAATTTGCCCTGTTTACTGCCGAGCCGTCCTTGGACTGCCGGTTGAAAGGCAAGATCGAGCGCATCGGCCCGGCCGGCGGTCATATGGTGGTCACCGACACCCTGGACGACCGCCTTCACGAAGATGATCTCGACGTCTATGATCATGTATCAGCGGCCCATTACCTGATCGATTGGCTCGAAGAAGGTGTCGGGTTCGGGACCGTTTACGCAGCAGGGCATCGGGTCGTGCACGGCATGCAATATGACGCTCCCCAACGGATCACGCCGGCGCTCCTGGAAGAACTACATCGCATCAGTCCCTATGATCCGGATCATCTGCCTGTTGAAATCGAACTCATGGAAACTTTCGGCAGACGTCATCCCAACCTGCTGCAGGTGGCGTGTTTCGACACTTCGTTCCACCGGACCATGCCGCGAGTGGCCAGGCTTATGCCCATCCCGCGACGCTATGATGCGGCGGGAATTCAACGCTACGGGTTTCACGGTCTTTCCTTTGCATATTTGATGGAAACGCTAAGCCGGACGGCCGGCGACGAGCCATCCCGCGGTCGGATTATCCTGGCCCATTTGGGCAGCGGCGCCAGCATGGCCGCGGTCCATAACGGTCAAAGCATGGACACCACCATGGGATTCACGCCCGCAGCCGGAATGCCCATGGGCACGCGTCCGGGAGATATGGACCCCGGCATACTCTGGTACTGGATGCACAGCGAGCACCTCACCGCAGGGCAGATCAATCGGATCGTCAATCATCAATCCGGCTTGCTCGGGGTGTCCGAGACCAGTTCGGATCTGCGCGATTTGCTGGCCCGCCAGACCGAAGATATCCGCGCCGCAGAAGCCGTAGAGATGTTTTGCTACAACGCCCGCAAGTGGATCGGATCTTTGAGTGCCGTTCTCGGCGGACTGGACACCTTGGTGTTCAGCGGCGGCATCGGTGAAAACGCCGGTCCGGTGCGCACACGCATTTGCAGCGGTTTGGCTTTTCTTGGGGTAACACTGGATGAAGATCTCAACAGCGTCAATGCGCCGGTCATCTCTTCTATGTCGAGCCCGGTCACTGTGCGTGTGATGCGGACCAATGAAGAAATTATGATTGCCAAAGCCGCTCTGGCAATCATCCAGAAAGAGAACCAAAAATGAATGCTGCGGCAGACGCTTGCCGCACAAAGGAGAAAAACCATGAAAGGACCGCTTTCCCCTGAATTGCTCCATCGTATGAACGCATACTGGCGGGCAGCCAACTACCTGTCGGTGGGTCAAATATACCTGCTTGACAACCCGCTGCTCAAAGAACCCCTGACCATTGACCATGTGAAGCCCAGACTTTTGGGACACTGGGGCACCACCCCGGGTTTGAATTTCATCTATGTTCATCTTAATCGCATCATCAATCAATACGACCTGAACATGATTTTTATCACCGGACCGGGCCACGGAGGACCGGGCCTGGTGGCCAATACGTATCTGGAAGGCATTTACAGCGAACTGTACCCCAATATTTCCCAGGACGAATCCGGAATGAAGCGATTGTTCAAGCAATTTTCATTTCCCGGAGGGATACCCAGCCACGTGGCGCCCGAGACGCCGGGTTCCATCCATGAAGGCGGTGAGTTGGGCTATTCCCTGGCCCATGCCTTTGGCGCTGCTTTCGACAACCCCGATCTGCTGGTGACCTGTGTGGTGGGCGACGGCGAAGCGGAAACCGGTGCTCTGGCCACCAGCTGGCATTCGAACAAATTTCTCAATCCGGTTCATGACGGCGCCGTGCTTCCCATTTTGCACCTCAACGGCTACAAGATCGCCAATCCGACCGTGCTGGCGCGAATTCCAGAAGAGGAACTGCGTCGACTCTTCCAGGGGTACGGATATAAACCCTATTTCGTCGAAGGCGACGAGCCGGAAGACGTTCATCAATGCATGGCCGATACCCTGGATACCATCGTCGGCGAGATCAAGGACATCCAACGCCAGGCACGGGATCACGGATTCGATGGCCGTCCTGTCTGGCCCATGATCGTCTTTAAAACGCCCAAGGGATGGACCGGCCCCAAGGAAGTGGATGGTCTACCGGTGGAAGGTTCGTTTCGCGCGCACCAGGTTCCTCTGGCTGGACTGGATGCCCATCCTGAGCACCTGAAGATGTTGGAGCAATGGATGAAGAGCTACGAGCCCGAAGCGCTTTTCGACGTTCAAGGCCGCCTGATTCGGGAACTGGCGGATCTGGTCCCCAAGGGCGAACGCCGGATGGGTGCCAATCCCCATGCCAACGGCGGGATTTTGCTTCGCGATCTTAAAATGCCCGATTTCAAAGATTATGCCGTGGACGTGCCGCAGCCGGGAACGGTGAAGGCCGAAGCAACGCGCATCATGGGCGCCTTTATCAGAGATGTGATGAAATCGAACTGGGATCAGCGCACCTTTCGTGTTTTCGGACCGGACGAGACCGCCTCCAATCGCCTGACACACCTGTTCGACATTACCGAGCGGGCTTCGACCGCCGAAATCCGTTCTACGGACGATCATGTGTCTCCTGACGGCCGCGTTATGGAAGTGCTAAGCGAACATATGTGCCAGGGCTGGCTGGAAGGCTATCTCCTCACCGGGCGGCACGGTTTTTTTTCCTGTTATGAAGCGTTTATCCACATCGTGGATTCCATGTTCAACCAGCATGCCAAATGGCTCAAGGTGACCCGCGATATTTCCTGGAGACGCCCCATCGCATCGCTCAATTACCTGCTGACCTCCCATGTGTGGCGTCAGGACCACAACGGATTCAGTCACCAGGACCCGGGTTTCATCGATCATGTGATCAACAAAAAAGCCGACATCATCCGGGTATATCTGCCGCCCGATGCCAACACCTTGTTGTCCGTGGCGGACCACTGTCTGCGCAGCCGGGATTACGTCAATATCATCGTGGCAGGAAAACAACCCGAGATCCAGTGGCTGGATATGGATGCGGCCGTTAAACACTGCACCGCCGGTCTCGGCATCTGGGAATGGGCCAGCAATGACGAGGACGGCGATCCCGACGTGGTGATGGCCTGTGCCGGTGATGTCCCCACCCTGGAGACGCTGGCAGCCGTGGATTTATTGTGGCAGCATTTTCCGGAGCTCAAGATCCGCGTCGTCAACGTGGTGGACCTTATGACGTTACAGCCCCGGAGCGAGCATCCCCACGGCCTGAGCGATAAAGACTTCGATGTCATTTTTACCCCGGACAAACCCACTATTTTCGCTTTCCATGGATATCCCTGGCTGATTCATCGGCTGACTTATCGACGGACCAACCATGCCCATCTGCATGTTCGGGGGTATAAAGAAGAGGGGACGACCACAACACCCTTTGACATGGTGGTCCGAAACGACCTGGATCGGTTTCATCTGGCCGAAGATGTTATCGATCGGGTGCCCAAACTGGGGTCCCGGGCCGCCTATGCACGTCAATTTATCCGGGACAAATTGCTCGACCATAAAAATTACATCCATCGATACGGCCAGGACATGCCTGAAATCCGAAACTGGAAATGGCCGATGTGAAGCTGTGGGGGGATTTGCGCGATGATCCGTTGAGAAATTTTTTAAATTCCGCTTGCAAGTGGATATCCTGTGATTACCCTCAATAAATGAAAGGATACAAGTAATGCATTGGAGAATGATGATGGTGATGCTGGGCGGCGCCTTGTTGATGGGTTGCGCCGTCGGCCCCAATTTTCGGCCTCCTAAGGCACCGGATACACAGACGTATACATCCAGAGCGCTTCCATCCGAGACTGCTACCGCAGCGGTCGCCGGCGGCACGGTCCAACGCTTTAAAATGGGTGAAAAGATCCCGGACCAATGGTGGAAACTCTTTCATTCCGAGGCCTTGGATCGTTTGATCCGGCGCGCTCTTGTTGACAACCCGACGACTGCTGCCGCACAGGCCGCACTGCGGCAGGCTCAGGAACTGTTGCGCGCGCAATACGGAGCAACCTGGTTTCCAGGGGTAGACGCCAATCTGTCGGCCAGCCGGCAGCGCTTTGGCGGTGCTTCCTTTGGCCAGGCATCGGGCGGTGGTTCGACGTTTGAGTTGTATAATGCTTCGGTGAACGTCTCCTACCTGCTCGATATCTTCGGCGGCGCAAGGCGCGAGCTCGAATCATTGCAGGCTCAGGTCGACTACCAGCACTTTCAGTTGCTGGGGACCTATCTGACGCTGACGGCCAACATCGTGACCAGTGCCATGCAGGAAGCCTCCCTGCGTGCCCAGCTTCAGGCGACCAAGGAAATTCTGGCGGATCAGCAGCATGCGTATGAATTGGTTCAGCGCCAATTCCAGTTGGGCGGTATTTCCCGCGCCGATGTGCTGACACAGCAGACCCAGCTGGCCCAGACCCGGGCCACCCTGCCGCCTTTGGAAAAAGCCCTTTCCCAGACGCGCCACTTGCTGGCGGTGCTGGTGGGAAAGTTACCCAACGATGCAGGGACGCTGCCCGAATTCGATATTCACAACATAACGCTTCCGAAGAAACTCCCGGTGAGTTTGCCGTCTTCTTTGGTGCGCCAGCGTCCCGACATACAGGCGGCCGAGGCGTTGCTGCATGCGGCCAGCGCCCAGGTGGGGGTGGCGACCGCCAACCTCTATCCGCGCATTACCCTAACGGGCAGTTACGGATCGGAAACCAACAAAATCGGTGATCTTTTCAACAGCGACACGGTCGTTTGGAATTTTGGCGCCGGGCTGCTGCAGCCCCTTTTCCATGGCGGCGAGCTGAAAGCCAAACGCCGGGCGGCCGTTGCCGCCTATGATCAGGCCCTGGCGCTTTACCGCCAGACGGTATTGCGGGCATTTCTCAATGTTGCCGATGTGTTGCGGGCCCTGGAATCGGATGCCCGCACGCTCAAGGCACAATTCGAAGCTGAAAAGGCGGCCAAGGATACACTGGCGTTAACCAAAAAGCAGTTTCAATTCGGCGCCGTGAGCTATCTTTTGCTGCTCGCTGCGCAGCGCCAGTACCAGACGGTGCGCATCAGTCTGATCCAGGCGCAGGCTGCCCGATTTGCGGATACGGCTGCGCTGTTCCAGGCCGTCGGCACCGGACAATGGCATGCTGCTTCGGCTTCTGAAAACAGAACCGCAAGACCAAAGGGTTGATTGTTTTTGCATCGTAACGAGACCTTGGTCTCATAACTTATAACCCTAAATGATCGTAAACAAAATCGATAGGGACTATAATGTACTAATTTTAATGAGCAATCCGGTGATATTAACAACTTTTTATATCTCTACCAACAGTAAGATATGAATTCTGCAATTTTAAATCGATTTTGTTTACC
>JAJDND010000084.1 GCA_022340885.1 Desulfobacterales bacterium
TAGAATAATGAAATAATGAACTGTATCCAATCGGCGTTAAATAATGCCTGCTTTCGGACACATCAGGAGGAAAACCATGAATCCGCAGCAATACATACAGTTGGAAGAGACATTCGGCGCGCATAATTACAAACCCCTGGATGTGGTGTTGTCCCGCGGCAGGGGAATTTGGGTCTATGACGTGGAGGGAAACAAGTACATGGACTGCCTGTCCGCATATTCTGCGGTAAACCAAGGGCATTGCCATCCGAAAATCGTGAAGACCATGATCGAACAGGCCCAAAAATTGACCCTGACGTCGCGTGCGTTTCGCAACGATCAACTGGGGCCTTTTTACAAGGAGCTTTGTGAACTGACCCGGTCGCACAAGGTATTGCCCATGAACAGCGGCGCCGAAGCCGTTGAAACGGTTATAAAAGCCATACGGAAATGGGGATACAAGGTCAAGGGCATACCCCGTGATCGGGCCGAAATTATCGTTTGTGAAAACAATTTTCACGGCCGTACCATCGCCATTATCGGATTCAGCACCGAAGCGCAATACCGGGACGGCTTCGGACCCTATCCCGCCGGATTCAATATCGTTCCCTTCGGAGATGCCGCGGCAGTTGAAGCAGCCATTACACCCCACACGGTAGGCGTTCTGCTGGAACCCATTCAAGGGGAAGCCGGGGTCATCATCCCGCCGCCCGGATACCTTAAAGATGTCAAAGCCATCTGTGAAAAGAATGACATCGTCTTGATATTGGACGAAATTCAGACGGGACTGGGCCGTACAGGCAAACTTTTTGCGGAAGAACACGAAGGTATCGAGGCCGACGTAACGGTCATCGGCAAGGCACTTTCGGGAGGATTCTACCCCATTTCCGCTGTATTGTCCAACAAAGAGGTGCTGGGTGTCTTTATGCCCGGCGACCACGGAAGTACTTTCGGCGGTAATCCTCTGGCTTGCGCCGTGGCTCGAACGGCTCTCAAGGTACTGATCCAAGAGAATATGATCGAAAACGCGCAAAAAATGGGAGACTATTTTTTGTCTCAACTTAAAAATGTCCACAGCCCTTTTATCAAGGAAATCAGGGGAAAAGGCCTTTTAATCGGGGTGGAACTTGTTCCGGAAGCCGGAGGTGCCAGAGGTTTCTGCGAACGTCTCAAGGCAAAAGGATTGCTTTGCAAGGAAACCCACGAAAACGTCATCCGTTTTGCCCCGCCGCTGGTGATCACCAAAGCACAGATCGACTGGGCAATGGAAAGAATCGAATCCGTTTTAAAAGAGCGATAGATTTTGGAGAAGTCAATGATCGAAAACGTCATTATCATGGGTGCGGCGGGCCGGGATTTTCACAATTTCAACGTCTATTTCAAAGATAATCGGCGATACCGGGTAATCGGGTTTACGGCGGCTCAAATACCGAACATAGAAGGCCGGATCTATCCGCCGGAACTTGCGGGAGAACTATATCCCCAAGGCGTCCGGATCTATCCCGAACATCAGCTCGCCGACCTGATTCGCGAATACAAGGTCGATCTGGTTGCATTTTCATACAGCGATATTCCCCACACAGAGGTGATGCACAAGGCTTCCGTTGCCATGGCCGGCGGCGCGGATTTTGTCCTTATCGGCGCAACGTATACCATGTTAAGATCCAAAAAAACCGTGGTGTCTGTTTGCGCCGTCCGGACAGGATGCGGAAAATCCCAGACCACGCGTCATGTCTGCAGGATCTTGAAATCCTGGGGCAAACGAGTCGTAGCGGTTCGGCACCCCATGCCTTACGGGGACCTGACAAAAGAGATCATCCAGCGTTTTGCGTCTTACGAAGATATAAAGAGCCAGCAATGCACCATAGAGGAAAGGGAAGAATATGAACCCCTGGTGTCACAGGGCATCGTAGTTTATGCCGGCATCGATTACGCACGAATTCTCGAATCAGCGGAAAAAGAAGCGGATATCATCGTCTGGGACGGCGGAAACAATGACACGCCTTTTTATTATCCCGATGTCCATATTGTGGTTTTCGACCCGCACCGGGCCGGCCACGAACTGCTCTACTATCCCGGTGAAACCAACATGCTCATGGCCGATATTGCGGTCATCAACAAGGTGGACAGCGCAAGCCGCGAGCAGATAGAAACGGTGCGAAAAAATATCGAAACCCATGCATCCGGCGCTGAAATCGTTCAGGCGGAATCAGCCATACTGGTGGAAGATCCCGGACAGATCAAAGGAAAGCGTGTTTTGGTCATCGAAGACGGGCCCACCCTGACCCACGGGGGAATGTCATACGGCGCCGGCATCATTGCCGCGAAAAGATACGGGGCAGCCGAAATTGTCGATCCCAAACCGGATGCCGCTGGAACCATCAAAGACGCCTACGGCCGATATCCCAACGTCGGTGCAGTGCTTCCGGCCATGGGATACGGCAACGCGCAGATACATGATCTTCAACTCACCATCAATCGTGTCGCATGCGATTTGGTATTATGCGCAACGCCGGTTGATCTGCCGAATCTTTTGAGCATCGACAAACCCATCGTACGAGTCGGATATGAATATAAAGATCACGGCGATCCTTTGCTAAAAGATGCATTGTTGAACCGTTTTCAAAAGCTCAATAAAACCTAAAATGATGAAACATAGCAAACAGATCCTGCTGGTGGCCCTGGGCGGCAATGCGCTGATTCGAAAAGGCCAAACAGGCACGGTGGACGAACAGTTCAGGAATTTAAAAATCCCCATTCGACAGATTGCCAAACTCACCAATACATACAGGATTATCATCACCCACGGCAACGGTCCTCAGGTAGGGAACCTCATGCTGACCCAGGAATGCTGCGATGCGGTTCCGAAACTGCCGCTGGAGATCCTGGTTGCCCAGACCCAGGGTCAAATCGGTTATATGATCGAATCGACCCTCGATACGGAGCTGATGCAGCTCGGTGATGACGGCGAAAATTATTTCGTGAGCCTTTTAAGCTATGTGGTTGTGGATAAAAACGACCCGGCATTTTTAAACCCGTCGAAACCTGTCGGACCGGTCTTCCCCGAAGAAAAAGCAAGAACCCTTCCCTATCCCATAAAAAAAACAGCCAAAGGATACCGACGGGTCGTGGCATCTCCATTGCCGGTCACCATTGTTGAAAAGCGGGAAATCAAAAAGCTCATCGACATGAATTTTATCGTCATCTGCTGCGGCGGCGGCGGGATACCGGTCATTCGAAAAGGCCGACATTTCAGCGGCATGGATGCGGTGATCGACAAAGACCTGGCCAGCGCCAGGCTGGCGGAAGAAGTGGGCGTGGATATCTTTCTGATCGCAACGGATGTGCAGGGCGCCACGCTGAACTTCGGAAAAAAGAATCAAAAATTTCTCAAATCTATAACCGCTAGGCAAGCCGAGAATTTTTTAGCCCAAGGACAATTTCCGTCCGGATCCATGGGGCCTAAAATCGAAGCCGCGGTCCAGTTCGTTCGAAAAACCGGCAAAAGAGCCGTCATTGCTTCCATCGAAAATATCGAAAGCGCTGTTCAGGGAAAGTCGGGAACAGAAATTGTAGCCTGATTGGTTCATTTTGTTTGGGATTTGGTGCTTGGAATTTGTGATTTTAAACACGAAATTCCGGGACAGAGCTCATCTATTTCTGACCTGGGGTAGACGACAAGGTTTTCAATGCAGGAATAAACTTATGGTTGGCTTTGGGAAACGGATACTGATCGATCTCTTGGAGCGTAATCCATCGAAAATCCACAGGACCGTTCAGTTTTACCTCACCGGCTTCATACCGGCATAAAAATACGTCCATCAGAATTTTAAAATGCGTATAGGCATGTTTGACCTGTGAAATATGACGATCAACGGTAATATCCAGATTCACTTCTTCCTTGATCTCTCTGATGCAGGTTTTCTCCGGGGTTTCATGTTTTTTGACTTTACCACCGGGAAACTCCCATAATCCGCCCAGCAATCCTTCGGGTTTTCGACACGTGATCAGCATCCGGTCTTTTTTGTATACAACGCCGACCGCAATATGGTGCAGAGGCGTTTTCGGGCTCCGAATGCGTTTTGGAAACTGTTCGACACGTCCTGCTTGGTAGGCACGGCAAAGGGGATGAATCGGGCAATGACGGCAATCCGGGTTTTTGGGTGTACACACCAATGCCCCCAATTCCATCAAGGCCTGATTGAACATACCCGGCCGACGGTGATCCAGAAGATCCTGGGCAGCGGCTTTGAACATCCGATACGAAAACGATTTATTGACCGGGTCCGATAATTCATAAAACCGCGACAGGACTCGCTTAACATTGCCGTCCACCACAGCATACGGCTGATTGAAGGCAATACTTGAAACAGCGGAAGCAATGTAATCTCCTATGCCGGGCAATTCCATGAGCGCCTCCCGGGAATCGGGAAATTCACCGTGATGCTTTTGCATGATATCCTTTGCCGCGCGATGCATATTACGTGCCCGAGCATAATAACCCAGGCCCTCCCAGGCCTTTAACACCACTTGCAAATCGGCATCTGCCAGCGTTTTAACGTCCGGAAAATGCTCTAAAAACCGCCGGTAATACGGCAGAACGGTTTGCACCTGTGTTTGTTGGAGCATGACCTCTGAGACCCATATCCGGTAAGGGGACCGGGTTTCGCGCCAGGGAAGCCGGCGATGGTAACGCTGATACCAGTCGGCAAGCAGTTTTCGGGTTTGATTGATTACTTTTTCCATTATAGAAACTAGAAGCTATCTCAAAATTAGGATTTTCGGTCGAGATCAAGGCGAGGCCGAGGATCAACCCGGAGGCATACTTAAGTATGTCGAGGATTTGAGGCGAGGGCTCAACGCCGATATCGGGCGAAAAGACTTTTTTGAGATGGCTTCTAAAAACCCCCGGTAGTGTATCGGGGGCAGTGAAATTAAAATGGCGGAGAGAGAGGGATTCGAACCCTCGGTGGAACTTTCGCCCCACACTCGCTTAGCAGGCGAGCGCCTTCAGCCGGCTCGGCCATCTCTCCGTTTGCGGTAAATCAATTGTTAAATATGGCGGAGGGAGTAGGATTCGAACCCACGGAGCTGTTACACTCAACGGTTTTCAAGACCGCCGCTTTCGACCACTCAGCCATCCCTCCGGCGACATAACTTTTAAAATCGATGTCGGAACGAAAACCATAATTTCTTTCGTAATTCGTAAACTAACTGGTGTCCATCCAGAAATGAGGATTTTTGTTCAATATCAAGGCATGCGAAAAAAATAACCACAGGCATATGTATAATATTCCGAGGATTATTTTTTGAGCATAACGCAGAGATTGGGCAAAAAGACCATTTATGAATGTACACTAACTAACAGTTTGGAAACTTAAGGTCAATATTTTTCTATTGCCAGTTGACATGGCTTGAGTTATATGATTTCCGATATAAAAATATAATGGTTGGTGTTTAAAGGAGATACATCATGAAGCAAAAATATACCATTTCGAAAACCGACGAAAAAACCGGTATCATTATCAAAGAATATGCTGAACTGGATAAAGAGATATTTTCTCTTTTATGCGAAGAAACATATGAAGACGAGATTGTAAAAGCAGCCGCTGCAAAGGGAAAAGACGCGTTGATACAGACGTTAAGGACCCAAAATCTGTTTCCAATCGACCTCTACTCCGAAGCCATCGCCGAGGCCGTAATAAAATTCTATGAAGCCGGAGATGATCAGACGATTGAACTGGCTTTTGATGACCTCGATCTTATGGCGAAAGAAAACGATGCCCAGATGTCCATGGATGACATCGAGGAAGATGATGTGGAAATCGACGACTTACTGGAGGAAGACCTCCCCGAAGAGGACTATGACGAAAAAAGCGATATCAAAAATTTGCCGTATTCATTAAAAATATCTGACGATGATCCGGCAGATCTCGATGATGATGACTAACTTAAAAAACATACCCATTCCCACATCATTTTTTGACTTGACAAGGCCGATCATGGGTGGTACTTCGCTAGCACTATTGTTTCAAAGTGGAAATGTATGGCATTACAATACGCAACATATTGGTATTTTTATATACGTGACCATTTGAAATCCTCACCCCAAAAACTTATGATAAAACGGCAAGATATTCGATGTTTTACCTTTACGATTCTGAGGCCGTTTAATTATTCGACAATCAACAGCGGCACCGTAGCCGATCTATATGACTTGAAATTTAAAAGTCACATACAACGTGCTTTTCTTGCAAAACGGCGATTCTCCGGTTTGACCTTTATAAAAGAATTGCTGCGCATTCAGGTTGCGCCTACTTAATTTCCAGCACCTTCGATGCATACAATAGGGCTGAAAATTTTTTAAATAAATCACTATATCATCTCCATCCAATAAAGGGGAAAGCAATGAAAGATTTGAATTTTACAGATCCTGTTAATGAAAAATTAAAGGGGGTTTCCCGCCGGGATTTTATGAAATTCTGCGGGATCATGGCGGTAAGCATGGGCCTGCCCTTAGGTGCCGGCACGCAAATCGCCCAGGCCATCACCAATGCCAAACGTCGTCCACCGGTGATCTGGCTGCATGGGCAGGAATGTACCGGCTGTACGGAATCCCTTTTGCGAACCTCACATCCCAGTATAGAACATCTGATTTTAGATCTTATTTCCCTGGATTACCATGAAACCTTGAACGTCGGCGCCGGACATCAGGCTGAAGCGGCCCTTAAAAAGTCCGTCGAGGATAACGCCGGAAAATTTATCCTGGTTGTCGAAGGGTCCGTCCCCGTAAAAGACGGCGGCAGATACTGCATGATCGCCGGCCGGCCTTTCGGCGATATCGTGAAAGAAGTTGCGGCAAAAGCCGCCGCCGTCATCGCCATCGGGTCCTGCGCATCCTGGGGAGGTTGGCAATCATCAGACCCCAACCCCACCGGCGCAACCGGAATCCCTGAATTTCTCAGTGGGACCACCGTCGTCTCGATTCCCGGATGTCCGCCCAATGGATACAACTTCATGTCAACAGTGGCCTATTTTCTGACGCTCAAGAAACTTCCGGAACTGGATGCATTGGGAAGACCCAAATTTGCCTATGGCCGCCTCATTCATGAAAACTGCGAACGAAGGCCCCACTTCGATGCCGGCCGTTTTGCCGAGCAATTCGGCGATGAAGGGCATCGCCTGGGATACTGTCTCTACAAACTGGGTTGTAAAGGGCCCATGACCCGCAACAATTGTTCCGCCCTTCACTATTGCGATGTGGGCGCCTGGCCCGTGAATACCGGCCGTCCCTGCTTTGGATGCTCTGAGGAAGGGATCGGCTTCACCATCCCGCTGTTTACCGAGGCGGATATTGAAAATGTAACACCGTCGTCGGTACATCCTCCCATTCAGACAACAAGGGGCGGAGGCATTTCCAAGGGTGCTGCGGCACTGCTGGGAGGCATCGGCGGAGCAGCCATCGGCGCCGGCGCCGTCGCTGCAAAACGACTGGGCGACAAAGATAAAGGAGATAATTCATGAAAATCAAACGGCGTGATTTTCTCAAGGGATTGGCAGGAAGCGCAGTGCTGGCAATGGCGCCGCCGGCCATCGCAGCTTCTTCGGAAAAAAATCGCCTTCCCGATGCATTAGGAATTCTTTATGACTCTACGCTTTGCGTGGGATGCCAGGCTTGTATGGTCGCCTGCAAAAAAGCCAATAACATGCCGATGGAATATTCCGGCTCCCAACGGCTGTGGGAAAACCCAGTCGATCTCTCTTCAAAGACACTCAACGTTATCAAAGAATACGAAAACGGAGCCGCAAAAATCAAGGATCGCGAAATCGACGGCTACGCATTTATTAAACGGCAGTGCATGCATTGTGTCGATCCTGCCTGTGTTTCCGCCTGTCCGGCAACCGCCATGACCAAAGATCCTAAAACGGGAATCGTTTCCTATAACAAAGACGCCTGCATCGGTTGCCGTTACTGCGCGGTGGCGTGTCCTTTCGATATCCCGAAGTTCGAGTGGGACAATCCTTTTCCGAAAATCGTTAAGTGCCAGCTCTGCAATCATCTAGTCGCGAAAGGTCAGATTGCGGCCTGCGCCAGCGAGTGTCCCACCGGCGCCTCTATATTCGGCCCGGTAAAGGATCTGTTGATCGAAGCCGAACGAAGGCAGACCATGATCCCCGGAAAATACTATGAATTTCCGGTGGCCGAAGTATCATCGACAACAAAACAGGTCCATAAAGTCAAACAATATATTCCATACCTCTACGGCAAGAACGACGGCGGTGGCACCCAGACCTTTATGATGGCCGCCGTGCCCTTTAATAAACTGGGCCTTCCGACGCTTCCGGATCGATCCTATGCGTCGATGGCCGAAAACATACAGCACACCCTTTACAAAGGGATGATTCTTCCCATCGTTGTCTTTGGCGGATTGATCTTTTTGGTGAAAAGATCGGAGAAGAACAAGAAAGAATAACATCCCGGCCCGGTACCGGGAATTCATGGTGGTTTTTAACCATTTATGACCCTTGTTCAAGGAGTAATTTATGAAAACCGAACAACCTTTGGAAGGCAAGATTCTGACACCGACCTTCTTGATCTGCGGCTTGATTTTTCTGATTTCCCTGATTTTCATGGGCAAACGGTTCATATACGGTCTCGGCGCCGTAACCAATATGAACGACGGCTACCCCTGGGGACTATGGATCGCATTCGATGTGGTCATCGGAACCGCTCTCGGATGCGGCGGTTATGCCATGGCCCTTCTGGTCTATGTTTTCAACAAGGGAGAATACCACTCCCTGGTGCGGCCCGCCCTGATGACCAGCCTGTTCGGCTACACCCTGGCCGGTGTGGCGGTGGTCCTGGATGTCGGAAGGTACTGGCAGTTGTATAACATCTTTTTGCCCTGGCACATGAATGCCAGCTCGGTCTTGCTGGAAGTGGCATTATGTGTGGGTGCCTATGTCGCAGTATTGTGGATCGAATTTTCGCCCACTGTCCTCACAAAATTCGGAACCGACAACGCAAAGGCATTCATGAACAAAATCATGTTCGTTTTCATTGCCCTGGGAATTCTGCTGCCGACCATGCACCAGTCGTCACTGGGAACCGTCATGGTGATTGCCGGGAGCAAACTCAGCCCGTTGTGGTGGACCCGGTTGTTGCCGGTGCTGTTTTTAATTTCATGCATTTTCCTAGGATACGCCATCGTGGTTGTCGAATCCAGCCTTACAGGCTCCCGATACCCGATACATGACGAATCCAAATTGCTCGGGAAGATATCAGGGATCATGGCGTGGCTGATCGCAATTTATCTGGTGATCCGGTTCGCCGATCTCGGTATGCGGGGGCATCTGGATCTCGCCTTTAAAGGAGATCTGCTGGGGAATATGTTTTTGCTGGAAAACTTGCTGCTGGTGGTTCCCATGGCCGTGCTTTTTGTCCCTGCCAATCGGAAAAATCCGCGCGTTATGTTTCTCTGCGCTGTTTCAATCGTCCTCGCGGCGACGGTTTATCGGTTCAACACCTATATCATTGGATTTGATCCCGGAAACGGCTGGCATTACTTTCCGTCTGCCGGAGAAATTTTTATATCTTTAGGAATCGTGTCATTAGAAATCATGGCGTTTCTGTACTTTATCAAAAGGCTGCCGATTTATCGCCGGTCTTAAGCATGAAGCATTCGAAAATGAAGGAGAAATTAAATGGCTAAGCGAATCGTCATCGACCCCATTACCCGGATTGAAGGTCACCTGAAAATTGAGTGTGAGGTCAACAACGGCAAAGTGGTCAATGCCTGGTCTTCCGGGCAGATGTGGCGCGGCATGGAAATCATTCTCCAAGGCCGCGATCCCAGGGATGCCTGGGTTTTTACACAGCGGATATGCGGGGTCTGAACTACTGTTCATTCTATTGCCTCGGTCCGGGCGATCGAGAACGCACTGAATATGGAGGTTCCCCTGAATGCACAATATATCCGCAACATAATTATGGGGGCTCAAGGTATATTTGACCACATCGTACATTTTTATTACCTCTGTGCTTTGGATTGGGTAGATATCGTATCCGCGCTGAAGGCCGATCCCAAAAAGACCTCCGCCCTGGCGGAGAAGCTCTCCTCATGGCCCCTCAATAGTCCCCAAGAAATGAGAACCGCCCAGGACCGGCTCAAGACATTTGTCAACTCCGGCCAACTGGGCGTTTTTGCCACCGGGTACTGGGGACATCCGGCCATGAAACTGCCGCCGGAAGTGAATCTTTTGGCTGCTGCCCATTACCTCCAGGCATTTGAATATCAGCGAAAAATCAATAAAGTCGTGGCCATTCTCGGCAGTAAAACACCCCATATTCAAAATCTGGCCGTAGGCGGGGTTGCCAACCCCATCAATCTCGACAACCAGTCCGCTTTGAACATGGAACGGCTTCTTTATGTCAAAACACTGATCGATGGGATTGGTGATTTTATTAAAAATGTTTACATGGTGGATGTTGCCGCGGTGGGGGCCCTATATGCCGATTGGACCACCTACGGAAAAGGCGTTACCAACTATTTGAG
The DNA here is from genome assembly GCA_022340885.1 of Desulfobacterales bacterium. Classification (GTDB taxonomy): domain Bacteria; phylum Desulfobacterota; class Desulfobacteria; order Desulfobacterales; family UBA11574; genus UBA11574. Next base: position 10,536 of record JAJDND010000084.1, read on the forward strand.
CGCTCCGGATATGCCGTTGGATACCAAAGGAACGAAATTTGAACTGCCGGGCGGCTATATTCCCGGAGGAAATATCTCCAAGTTCAATCCGATCACCTCTTTCAATGACGATTTCTTTAAAAAGAATGTCAAAGAAAGTATTAAACACTCCTGGTACAAGGGTGACTGGAACCGCCATCCCTGGGAAGAAGACACGATCCCGGAACACACGAAATATGATGAAAATAAGAAATACTCATGGGTGAAAGCTCCGAATTTCGACGGCAAGCCGGCCCAGGTCGGCCCGCTGGCCAATGTACTTTGCATGTATGCGGCGGGACATAAACCCGCGGTGAAACATGCCACCACGGTATTGGATACGGCCAATGCCGTATTGTCTCTGGTGGGTTCTAAAGCAAGGGTAAATGTTAATTCGCTGCATTCCACCATCGGCAGAATTGCCGGCAGATCCATCCGATGTGCGGTTCTGCACGATGCGGTTGTGTCCCAATGGCAGGCATTGGTTGACAATATCGGAAAAGGCGATACGGCCACTTTCAATCCGCCGGTATTCCCCAAAGGCGAACAAAAGGGTTTTAGCTTCCATGAAGCTCCCCGGGGCATACTCTCTCACTGGGTCATCATTCAGGACGGTAAAATCAAAAATTACCAGTGCGTGGTACCGTCTACCTGGAATGCCGGACCCCGAAACAGCGAAGATGCCCTTGGGCCTTACGAAGCTTCCCTTGTCGGGAATCCCATCGCAGATCCGGAGAAACCCCTGGAAGTTCTAAGAACAGTACATTCCTTTGATCCATGTCTGGCCTGTGCCATTCACATGGTGGATACTAAAAGTAAAGAAATCGTTAAAGTTAAGGCATTTTGAAATCCAATCCAATTGAATCAAACGATAATAATAGCCCGGAGTCTTCAAAAGACTCCGGGCAGTCTTTTTTAAATGCCCTGGTACTGGGTTTGGGTAATATCCTGCTCTCCGATGAGGGAGTGGGAGTTAAGGCCGTCAAAGAACTGCAGGACCGGTATGATTTTTCAGGCGCCGTGGAATTCGTCGACGGCGGAACCATGGGGTTTGAACTTCTGCCCTACTTTGAGGGGCGCAGCCATATTATTATTATCGATGCCGTTAAAGCCGGCAACGCACCCGGCACCATTGTAAAGATCGATGATCCTCCCGGATATTTCAGTTCCAAAACATCTCCCCATCAAATCGGCCTGGCAGACGTTCTGGGCATTGCCGCCATGACCGGTGATCTGCCCCAAAACATCGCCCTGTATGGCATCGAGCCAAAACAGTTTTCTACGGGACTCCAATTATCAGAAGAAGTTGCGCAGAATCTCAGCCATCTGATCGACATGGTGGCTGATGAACTGAAGGCGATCGGGATCAAGGTTCAGCCGAAAAATAAGCAATTGAGTTGAATGTCGCTGAAACTTTTGTTATCTTAATTTGATCTAAACCAAGGTTTTTTATCATGTGCTTAGCAATCCCGTCAAAAATTGTAAAAATTGAAAACAACGTGGCCACCATCGACGTTGACGGCGTGCGCAGAGAGGCCAGCCTGCTTCTGATCGAAGACCCGAAAGTAGGAGATTATGTCATCGTACACGCCGGTTTTGCCATCAACAAAATCAACGAAGAGCTTGCTCTGGAGTCATTGAAACTGATGAAGGAAGCAGCATCATTGATCTTCGATGATGATAAAAAGAAATGAAGAAGCCGGGCCTGGAGTACCGGGCTTTGGTTTGTTCTTAAAAGGGACTGTTTTTAAAAACCACACAAGTTAAAAGTGCCTAAAGTGATCTAAAGTGCCTAAAGTTGTGGTGTCGCTACGCTCCATTGATTGTATATGACTGATAGAATTCCTTACCTTTAGCTCACTTTAAACTTTAGTTCACTTCAAACTTCTCCTGTGATTTTTAGAGGCTAAGTTATAACTCTCAAACTCCTGCATTGCGGAGGAGGACCAAATTTTTCGGGCCCAAACACAATGTCCATCAAACACCTGCACGAATACCGAGATCCTGATCTTTCCCGCGACATCATCGAACAGATCAAAAAAGAAAGTCAAAAACCAATTCGTCTGATGGAAGTCTGCGGTACCCACACCGTGTCGATTTTCAGAAACGGCATCCGGTCTCTCTTGCCGGAGACCATCTCACTGCTTTCCGGCCCCGGATGCCCGGTATGCGTTACTGCCCAAAATGAGATCGATGCATTTGTCCAACTGGCCGCATTCGAAGACGTCATCATCGCCACATTCGGGGATCTGATAAGGGTTCCCGGAGCCGACTCATCCCTTCAGAACGAACAGGCAAAGGGCAGGGATGTCCGAGTTGTCTATTCGACATTCGACGCCCTTGAAGTCGCCAAAAAGAATCCGCATAAGAAGGTGATTTTTTTAGGTGTCGGATTTGAGACCACGGCCCCCACCATCGCTGCCTCCATACTGGCAGCCCATGATTTGAATTTGAAAAACTATTTTGTCATAAGTGCCCACAAGCTGCTGCCGCCGGCCCTTTCCACCCTAGCGGAGAACCAAAAACTAAACATCGACGGTTTTATCCTTCCCGGCCATGTTTCCGTGATCATCGGCGTCAAAGCATATATTCCCTTTTTTAAAAGATACAACATCCCCTGCGTCATTGCCGGGTTCGAGCCCATCGATATTTTACAGGCGATCCATATGCTGGTCCGCCAGATCGAAGGCAACGCTCCGAAGATAGAAAACGGCTATAAAAGAGCGGTCTCCGCTGAAGGCAATCCTAAAGCCCAATTGATTTTGGGCAGAGTCTTTGAGCCCGCTGACGCCGCCTGGCGCGGCCTCGGGGTCATCCCCTTTAGCGGCCTCAAGATCAGAAAAGAATTTGAACCGTTCGATGCGCAAAAAGTGTTTGACGTCCAACTCACGGAAAAAGAAGAACCCAAGGGCTGTGCCTGCGGTGAAATCCTGACGGGCGATAAAATTCCCCCCCAGTGCGCACTCTACCAAAAAAAATGCACCCCCACCCACCCCATCGGCCCCTGCATGGTCTCCAGCGAAGGCACCTGCGCCGCCTACTATCGCTACCATTAATTTACTGCCATGCAGGACGACGATTCAGCAGGATCGATGAAGCTATGACAGACAATGTGTCGGGAAAAAGAGAGTTATTTATTTCATTTCAGGGTGTTACCCTGCGCGCCTATGACCGCATCGTTTTTCCCAAGACCGACTGGGTGTTTTACGCCCATCAACACTGGGCGCTATACGGTGCCAACGGCTCGGGCAAATCAATTCTTGCCGGGGCCATTTACGGACAATTTCCGGTAGTTGAAGGCCGGATCGTCCATCATTTTCTGGAAAAAAGCGCCGCGGGTCCTGCTTCGACGCCAAACAAAAGGGCTCAGGACCTTATCGCGCGGGTCGGTTTTGAGCAGCAAAAAGCAATTCTGAAACGACAGACGCAATTTTATCAGGCCCGCTGGCACAGCAGCGAGAGCGCTGCGTCCCAGTCGGTTTCAGATTACCTGTTGTCACAACATGTCAAAAGGATCGATAACATTCGGACCGATGACAGGGCCACGAATGTCGACAAATTTTTAGCAAAGCAAGCGGACATTGCCGATCTGCTGTCCATTGAACCGCTTCTGGAGAAAAAAATCGTCCAGCTTTCCAACGGAGAAATTCGAAAAGTCGGTTTGGCAAGGGCTTTGTTGACGGGCCCCCGTCTTCTCATACTGGAAAATCCGCTCACGGGTCTGGACACCCGCTTCAGGGAGCGTATGAAGGTGGTCATCGACCGTCTCATTGCCCAGGACATCCGGATCCTCGTGGTGACCTCCCGTCGGGATGAAATCCTGCCCGGCATTACTCATGTCCTGGCGGTAAAGGACAAAACAATTGTCGAGCAGGGGGTCAGAGAAAAAATCCTGAACTCATCTGCTGTTCGATTCGAAGAGAAGCGCTTCCGGCCGATACGAGTCGATGAAAGCGTTGCCAAACCAATAAAAACGAATCGGCACCGGGGGCAAGGTGATGTGCTGGTACGAATGAAGAATGTCAACATCACCTACCATCGCGTAAAGGTGCTTCAGCACATCGATTGGACGATAAAGCGCAAAGAGAACTGGGCAGTGCTGGGGCCGAACGGATCGGGTAAAACCACTTTGCTGAGCTTGATCCTCGGCGACAATCCCCAGGCCTATGCCAACGACATCGTACTTTTCGGACGCCGGAAGGGAACCGGTGAAAGCATTTGGGAAATAAAGGAGAGAATAGGGTTTATTTCACCGGAATTGCACGTCCACTATCCGTATCGTTTTTCCGCCTTTGACGTGATCTGCTCGGGGTTTTTCGATTCCATCGGCCTTTATCGGAAGTGTTCCGACAAAATGAAGGATGCGGCCAGATCGTGGCTGAAACAGCTGGGCATGTCGTCCTATGCTGAAACCCGCTTCGGTACACTTTCCGACGGAATACAGCGCATGATTCTGGTTGCCAGGGCTTTAGTAAAAAATCCGCAGCTTCTGGTTTTGGACGAGCCCTGCCAGGGGCTGGATGAGCGCAACCGCCGTCAAATCTTCGGGCTTGTCGAAGCCGTCGGACGCCGCATGGATACCGGCATCATCTATGTTACCCATGATATCGACGAACTGCCCGACATCATCACCCATTTATTGCGGCTGGAAGACGGAAAGGTGGTTGAAGTCATGACCCGGCCAGGGAAGCACACGGTGTAATTAGAAGCTATCTCAAAATAATCTTTTGCCCCAAACTCAGCGTTGGAAACTCATTTTAAATCCTCGACATACTTGAGTATGCCTGCGGGGTAAAAATCGGATCCGCCTTGATTTTCAACCAAAATCTTTATTTTGAGATGGCTTCTAAATGATAAAGGAAGAGATTGAGAAAATGAAAAATGGTTTTTAGTGGGACCTAATTTGAGCGATTTTCAAGTTTGCCGCATATACAAGGAAGACGGCATCTGACGCAGTAGATGCGGTGAAATTGGAAATCCCGCAGGGTTTCAAATTATTGAAATTCGAATTGTCAGAATACCTTAACAATTTTGTTAAAAGTACCATTTCAAAAATTTGAAACGCTCAGCTTAGGTGGGATAATCCTTAAATAGTAATAAGATAGCGTAACCCGCCCCCCATTCCCATGTTTCATAGACATCCCCATCCATCAATACCACAAAGTTCCACAACTTAGCGAAATTTATATATTTTTGTTGACAAGCGGCTATTTGACAATTTATCAAAAAGATATTTTATGTTCAGTACGATACCTGGCCAGATATAAACTTAAACCTAAGTTGAACGATTTTCAAGTTTGCCGCATATACAAGGAAGATGTTGTTTCGCTATAGTCGACTATGCGGAACGGCATCTGACGCAGTAGATGCGGTGAAATTAAAAATCCCGAAGGGTTTCAAATTATTGGAATTCGAAATGTCAGAATACCTTAATAATTTTGTTAAAATAACCATTTCAAAAATTTGAAACGCTCAGCTTAGGTTAAAAGTAATTTCCACATGCCGCCCGAAATAAGGTAAGTAATGCCCGCTAAAACATCTACTGCCAACAGTCCTATTTACGAGCGTCCGGTTGAATTGCTGCAGAACCTTATCCGCATTGATACGACAAACCCACCTGGGAATGAGTCTGAGTGTGTTCTTTACATTAATGAACTTCTAAAAGAAGCAGGTTTTGAAACAACCATTTTTGCCAAAGACAATAACCGACCGAACCTGATTGTACGCTTAAAAGGGCAAGGCAGAACTCCTCCATTGATGTTGTTTGGACACGTGGATGTAGTTCCAACAGCAAAACAGGCGTGGACTTACCCACCTTTTGAGGCTAAAATAGTGGATGGCTTTATATGGGGCCGTGGTGCGTTGGACATGAAAGGCGGTATTGCCATGATGTTGGCGGCTGTCTTGCGTGCCAAAGCTGAAGGACTTATCCCTTCTGGAGATATAGTGCTCGCAATTCTATGTGATGAAGAAGCAGGAAGTGAGTACGGAGCCAAATTTTTAGTTGAGAGCCATCCGGACCAATTTGCAGGTATCCGATATGCGATAGGAGAATTCGGTGGTTATACCGCACATATAGGGAAGAAAAAATTTTATCAGATTCAAATTGCAGAGAAGCAAGTTTGCTGGATAAAAGCCACTATACGCGGGCAAGGTGGGCATGCCGCCAGGTCCATCCGAGGTGGTGCAATGGCAAAATTATCAAATTTTCTCTATCGTCTGAATCAACACCGCCTTCCTGTACATATAACACCTGTAACACGTCAAATGATTGAAACAATTGCATCTAACTTATCGTTTCCCAAACGGCTTATTTTCCTTCAGCTTCTAAACCCTTTTCTTACAAACATCGTTTTGAAACTTTTAGGAGATATCAGACAATACTTTGATCCCTTGCTCCATAACACTATTAACGCTACCATTGTTCGGGGTGGAGAGAAAATGAATGTTATCCCGAGCGAAATAACCGTTGAGTTAGATGGACGCTTGCTGCCGGGATTCAGTTCTGATGATATGCTGACAGAGTTACGACAAGTCATCGGAGAAGAAGCGGAGCTTGAATTGGTCAGATATGACCCTAACCATGCTCCCCAAGATATGGGGTTATTCAATACATTGGCAGATGTTTTGAGGAAAGCAGACCCGGATGGAATACCTATGCCAATGTTGCTTCCAGCGATTACCGATGCTCGTATTTTCTCACGTTTGGGCATTCAAACCTATGGTTTTATTCCAATGAAGTTACCAGTCGGGTTCAATTTTTTTGAGGCAATCCATGCTGCCGATGAACGAATACCAGTGGAAGCAGTGGACTTCGGATCGAAGGCAATTTATGAATTGCTGAAACATTATAATGGATGAGTCATCAACTATCCAAGGAGTAGAAACTTTGAGCAGAAAGTTAATTTCAAGCGATTCTGAATTTGAGGCAAAAATCGGCTATTCAAGAGCTGTTGTGGATGTTGATTACGTATTTGTAGCTGGTACTGCGGGTTACAACTATCAGGAAATGACTATTAGCGAAAGCGTAGTTGAGCAAGCCGAACAGTGCTTCCGAAATATCGAAGCAGCACTCAAAGAAGCAGGCAGTTCAATTAGGGATATCGTTCGTATTACTTATATTTTGCCAAATAAAAAAGATTTTGAGCCGTGTTGGCCTGTATTCGCAAAATGGTTGGGTTCGGTCCGACCTGCAGCCACAATGTTTGAAGCCGGGCTTCTCAGTGAAGAAATGAAGATTGAAATTCAAGTAACAGCAAGGAAAAGTGCATTAAGATAGCTTGCGGTGGAGCACAAAAAAAACCCGTCCACTGAAGCGGTCGTTAGCATGCAGATACGACATCCAAACTATTTTCCTGGAGTCGCCGATGAAACGACATCATATCGCCGTTATTCCGGGTGACGGAATCGGAAAGGAAGTCATCCACGAAGGGATTCGTGTCGTGGACGCGGTCGGCAGCCGGGGCTGTTTTCAAATGAATTGGGATTTTTTTGACTGGAGTTGCGCCTATTACCAGAAACACGGACGGATGATGCCCCCGGACGGCATCGCGCAACTGGCCGCCTATGACGCGATCTTTTTAGGCGCTGTCGGTTTTCCCGGTGTGCCGGACCATCTTTCCCTGTGGGGGCTGCTGATACCGATTCGAAGGGAATTTCACCAGTACGTATCCTTGCGGCCGGTGCGCCTTCTTCCCGGTGTCGAGGCCCCGGTAAAAAGGAATGTGGGAGAGATTGATCTGATGATTGTCCGCGAAAACAATGAAGGGGAATATTCCAAAATCGGCGGTCGGATCTATGAAGGCACCGATGCCGAAATGGCGGTTCAAGAAAGCGTGTTTACCCGCAAAGGGGTAGACCGGATACTCGAGTATGCATTTAAACTGGCGCAGGAGCGGCCGGCCCGACATCTGACTTCCGCAACTAAATCCAACGGCATTTTCCATACGATGCCTTTCTGGGATGAACGTTTTAAAGCCATGGCGGCCAGGTACCCCGATGTCCGGGTGGATCAATACCACATCGATATTTTGTGTGCGCATTTCGTCATGCATCCGAACCGCTTCGATGTTGTCGTGGCCAGCAATCTGTTCGGAGACATTTTATCGGACCTGGGACCGGGGGTAACCGGAACCATCGCTATCGCACCATCGGCCAACATTAACCCGGAAAAGCAATACCCGTCCATGTTCGAACCGGTTCACGGCTCGGCACCGGACATTGCCGGCAAAGGCATTGCCAACCCCATCGGTCAGATCTGGGCCGGTTCCATGATGCTCGCCCATCTCGGCCATTCACAAGCCGCTGCCTCCATCGAAAGCGCCATAGAAACATTTCTCGACAGCGATGACATGCGCACACCGGATATGGGTGGCAAGGCGACCACACGCCAGGTGGGAGAAGCCATCGCCGCAATGGTGTAGCGGACGAACATCCGCTTTTACAGGCGTTAGCGAAAGGGGGAAGATATGTTTGAAGGCTTTTCCCATAAACGTGTGCCCGTCAGCGACGGCCTTGAAATCAACATGCGCATCGGCGGCAAAGGACCACCCCTTCTCTTGCTGCACGGATATCCCCAGACCCATGTCATATGGCACAAAATAGCCCCGTCGCTGGCCGATCGGTTTACCGTTGTGGCCACAGACCTGCGCGGATACGGGGACAGTTCCAAACCGGCCGGCGGCGGCGACCACAAAAACTATAGCTTCCGCGCAATGGCCCGAGACCAGGTTATCGTAATGGACACCCTGGGATTTTCGCGGTTCTTCGCCGCCGGCCATGACCGGGGCGCCCGCGTGATTCACCGCATGGCACTCGATCATCCCGACCGGATTCAAAAAGCGGTCTTGCTCGACATCCTGCCAACGCTGTACATGTACGAGCACACCGACATGGCATTTGCCAAGGGTTACTATCACTGGTTTTTCCTGATTCAACCTTTCGATTTGCCCGAACGTTTGATCGGCGCTGAAACTGAGCATTACCTGATTAAGAAATTCCAGAAGGGCTTACGAACACCATCCGCCATAAGCCCGGAGGCCATGAAAGAGTATATTCGCTGCTTTGCGGATCCGAAAACCATCCACGCAACCTGTGAAGATTATCGAGCCGCAGCCGGCATTGACCTGGAATACGACCGTCAGGATTTGGACCGTCCAGTAACCTGTCCCCTGCACATCCTTTGGGGACGAAAGGGTATACTCGGGACATTATTCGACGTATTGACACCATGGCGGCAAATGGCGGACCATGTTTCGGGAAAAGGATTGGACTGCGGCCATTACCTGGCCGAAGAAGCGCCGGAAGAGACACGCTCGGAAATAGAGTCGTTTCTCGCGCCAGATTACGAGTCGGGCTCTGGAGGCGCACAGTGAAAATAGTGTCAAAGGCTAACAAATCGTTGGAGAAACAATGGGAAAATGATAGTGCGTTCCCCATGTCTCAGCTCCACCGACGGGTGGCCTTACGGCTGTCGACGAACTTTGTACGAAACATAAGGAGACTTTGAAATGATCGAAAAGATACCTGATCTGCCAGATAATATCCTCGGCTTCACCGCTAAGGGGACGATAACCGCGAACGACTACGAGTCCGTCATCATTCCAGCAGTGGAGGAACTGTTTTCTCGTAAGGGGAAAGTTCGATTTCTCTATCACCTCGGCGAAGATGTCGAGGGATTCGAAGCCGCCGCTATGTGGGACGACACGAAATTGGGCTTAAAGCACCTCTCAGGCTGGGAGAGAATGGCGATCGTGTCGGATATACAATGGATACGGGCAGCGATCAAGATCTTTGGACTTGTAATCCCAGGAGAAGTTCGGGTGTTTCACAACAACGAACTCACCGAGGCAACACGATGGATCAGCGAGTAGCTTAACCGCTGTTTATGGATTAAAGCCGCATACATCGATACCGCGCGCAAGGAGAAGCATACAGTTCACGCTGTTGGTGACGGAACGTTTATTGTCGATAGGCACCGGATCGACCGGAGGATTATGATGGCTTCCAAGCTTCCTCGAGGAGTTTAATGTTCTAAATTATTCTGATATATGGAATGGGCAGGCGACTGCCGGCTGATCAACCGGATGCAGCAAAGGAGAAACAGAAACTTCAACATAGTGCACAGAGGACAAAGAGGGAGGCAGTATGAAAGAGCGGAATGGAAAGCAGAAGATGAACGAGCAGGAGGAGAATGTCTGCCCGCGTTGCAGGGGTACGGGTATGGTGTGCGGCGATGAGCCGGAGATTCTGCCCGGGGCCTGCTGCGCGGATTTCGCCAACACCGTCTGCCCGGAGTGTGGGGGAATGGGAAGGGATCCGCGCAAAAGGGGATAAAACGGCGACGGCTGACGCCGGGCCAGGTCATTTCCGCTTCTTCTTATTTGCCATGACCTATACTCGATTTGATAGAACTGGAATGTAAGTTACAACCTCGTTTGGCAATACGATATCGCAACATTTCAGGACTCTCTGAAAGTTTATAGGTTGGAGATATCAGTAATCTAACGAACAAGCCAAGCGACCGGCAGAATAATCACAGCCTGACACAAATCCTATTTCTTTGTTTAAAAATGAAACCGCTTAAGTGGCGCAGACTCATTCGTTCCGACTTAAGCGCCTTGATTATGCTATTATTTTCTGCGCCACATTAGGGTTTCGTCAGGGACTGAACAAATATGGTCACCAATACAGCAAGAACCTCAAAATCGATAAGTTGAGTCGCGTTGAGATCGAACAACAGGGTTGCCCTGGCAGAAAATTCATCATCCCGGTCATAAAAAATGAGCTGTAGTGGAACGTGCGGAAGCAAATCAAAAATAAAACTTACCGAGCCTAAGCCTGCTTCTCCTCCTTGGCAACCACCATACGACGCCACCGCTGCTAATAATTCGGGAATGCGTCCTTGGAATCGTTTAATTATGGGTCGCTCTAAGGCACTGCTGGAATAGCTACCTTGCTTGAATAAAGGCCCCGCAAGTTCCGCAAAAGTTACAAATTTTCCGGCTGGCCGACTGCGGCTACCTTTCAAAATATAGTGAATTAATACACTCCCAGTGGCATAATTGAATTTTTTGCCATCCAATCGTCGCACGCCCTCATTAGATACCAGAAAAGTCGCACCCAAAAACGGTATCTTGGCTTCTCCAGCATTGGTCAGTGCAAGATTAAGATGCTCTGCTGAAGTTGTAATATTCGCATTTTGCAGGCGTTCAATAAGGTTTTCATAAATCCACCTATGGCCTCCAATCGCGACATTTTTTTTCAATGTATGATCCTGTTCCTTTACATGTTTATAATGTATGATCAGTATAACTATTAAGTGAGCAGAAATAATTCTCACATATTAGATATAAGAATGAAATTACAGATATATTGAGATGAGCACATAGAAAATAAGGCTTGTCAGAACCTGATAGCTCTTGCCATCACCTCAGGTTTTACCACATCGATTAAAAGTTCATATATCGAATTTCTTTCAAATATACAAAAAAGGCAAATCCCGAAAATGAGATTTGCCTTTCTGATATCTGGAAACACAATATCTTCAGAGTTTCAAAAACCATTGATCTATAGCAGTTGCCGGTAATCAAGGGCAGCTACCGATCTGTTATTGGTATGGCGGTGTTTTTTCCAGATAAAATCTATGATTTTTTATAGTACGATATTTCTCGATGTGTGGTATACAGAAATAGAAAAAAATGCTGGAGATGGAATGATGGTGATCTTTCTTGATTCCGATCCCATCCAGCA
>JAJDND010000109.1 GCA_022340885.1 Desulfobacterales bacterium
CCCCGCAGCAAGCTGCGGGGTATTTCGGAATTTTTGCCACAGCCCTGAGGGCTGCGGCACCGCTCTTTCGCTTTAAATAAGGATCTTATCTTTATTTGAATTCATCCCGCGCTGCAAGCAGCGGGGAATTCAAATTTAAAATAACCATTTCAAAAATTTGAAACGCTCAGCTTAGGTTTCATTATCAGAACAAGGACGGCTTCGATACTGAAGGCGCTTCGAAGAAGATCAGCTAATTCTTCTCATCTACCGGATAAGTCGCCGAAAAGACCGGGCAGGGAGCCTCGAAACTCAGGAAAAGCCCCACAACCCGTTCACCTGCAAACGATAACTCGGCCTCGATTTTCAAATTTGTTTGAGGACGTTGTTGGCTATGTTGATTTACCCTCTTCGATTATTTTTCTGATCACCGACATAAGTCCCCAGACAATTCCGTTTTCAAACAAGTGATAATTCTCCAGCATGGCCTCGGCAACCTTGGGGGCTTCGAGCGCCTGATTCATCGCATCCGGCTTTTCAGCGATAATCGAGGCAGGGTCTAATTCCTCATACAGCATGGTGTATCTTTCTTTTGTCAGTCGATCATCGATCAGGTCGGTATAGAATTCTTCAAATCGGGAAAGCAGATCATCCGCGTTTTGACGGCTTGCCCACTGATGTCCGATCTTGTAACCGAGTGAGACCAAAACAGGGATGGGGTATTCCATGTATTCTGGATCTTTTTTTGCTCCCCACGTTTCCAGCAGTTTTTCTATGAGGTCTTCTGTCATTATTTTACCGCCCGCTCGCCGGCTCAATAGAGTCTCCCCGGTGAATTGAGCCCCAGTTAAACGTAAATTGCAAAAACTGTATAACGGGGTAAACCTTGCTCTTCACTTTGGTGAATTTCACAGGGCAAGGCTGCCAGAAAGGATAAGATTCATGCTCTGCCGGCAAGGTGTTTATTTTGTCATCCCACTGGCGCAAGCTTTTTGTTTTTCCTTAACCGTGTGCCCTATTTCCCAAGTTTAACATTAAGTCAACCGTTAGTCCATAAATCTCCAAAACATTCGCAACTCAGTCGATTATGTGTACATCTCAAATATTGGTTTAACGGCGTAAATTTTCTTGGGTTTATCAGGAGGTGCCATGAGCTGACGAATCGCCTCAAAGACTACTTTGAACTGATGATCGTATTTTCCTTCTCTGCATTCTCTGCGCGCTCTGTGAGAGATCTCACATTGTCTCCCTCTTTAGACTCAATGACCTTTTTTACCATGAAACTTGACAAATGCGATGCGGGGGATTATTAGTTAGAAGGCTAAACATTAGCAGGCTAAAGAATATGACGGATTCGCAACAAAACCCGCACAAGCTGACGCTCGGACACTTACTGGCAAATGTCAGCCGGCTGGTGGGTATACGCACACGGATGAAGCTGCAAGAATTCGGTTTGCACCATGCCCAGGGAATGATCCTTTTTCATCTTTGGCGGGAAGACGGCCTGGCCCAGAACGTTCTTGCCCAGGCCCTGAATATCACACCGCCCACGACAACCAACACGCTGCAGCGCATGGAGCGCAACGGCTGGATCCGGCGGCGCCGTGACAAAACCGACCAGCGGATTGTCCGGGTCTACCTTACCAATAAGGCTAGGGCGCTGCGCCAAGAGGTGCGCAACACGTTTCAGGAGTTGGATCGGGAACTGATGGCGGTACTGAGCGAAAATGAACTCAACATTCTTATGGCGTCGCTTTTAAAGGTCCACTATCATCTTTCACAGAAGATCCAACCCTAAATGAGTGTAAACAAAAAGGAGAACCGGTGAGATCCCTGCTTCGCCTGTACCGATTTCTGCGGCCGTACCGTCTGCAGTCCATCATCGCCCTTTCGCTGCTTTTTTTCATGGTCGCGGCTGACCTCGTCATTCCCCGCCTGACACAGCGGGTCATCGACCAGGGGATCGTTGCAAATAACCTTCACGTCGTTATCACCACGGCCCTTTACATGGTGGGCGCTTCGATTCTCTCCATGGTCCTCGCCCTGGTCAACAACTACCTTTCGGTGTACGCCGCCATGGGGTTTGGCGCCAACCTGCGCAGCGCGTTGATGCGAAGGGTGCAGTCTTTTTCTTTTGGAAACCTCGACCACCTCCAGACCGGCAAGCTCATCGTTCGTTCGACCAGTGACGTCAGTGCGGTGCAGATGATCGTGATTCTGTCGCTGCGCATTCTGACCCGGGCGCCCATATGGGCTGTAGGGGCGATTGTGCTTCTTGTTTTTACCAGCCCGCGTCTGGCACTGATAGTTGCGGTGCTGGTGCCCCTGATCAGCGTGTTGGTGTGGCTTTTTGCCCGCAAAGCCCACAGCATGTATTTATTGATGCAGCAGCGGCTCGATCGGCTCAATACCGTCCTGCAGGAAAACCTTGCCGGAATAAGGGTGGTCAAGGCCTTCGTCCGCAGCGTCCACGAAATCACCCGGTTCGACGACGTCAACGAAGCCCTCATGGATCGGACCATCCGAGTCTCCCAACTCATAGCGGTTTTCATGCCGCTGATGCTGTTGATCCTCAATATGGCCATCGTCGGCGCAGTGTGGCTCGGCGGCACAATCGCGTTGGCCGGCGGGATGTCCGTCGGACACCTGGTGGCGGCCATCAACTATCTCACCTTTGCCCTTTTTCCGATTCTGCTAATGGGCGGAATGCTCGGTCCGCTTTCTGCTGCTGATGCGTCGGCCGTCCGAATCCTGGAGATCCTGGACGCCGAACCGTTGGTGCGGCCGCCTTCCCGTCCGGTAAAACTTTTCCATCCCCAAGGAAGGATCGTTTTTGAAAACGTCTGTTTTGGTTACAACGGAAATGGCGCCGAACCGGTGTTGCGTGATGTTTCTTTTAATGCCGAACCCGGAGAGACTGTGGCGATTCTGGGCGCAACAGGAGTCGGAAAATCGACCCTGATTCACCTCATTCCCCGGTTTTATGATGTGACCGAAGGCCGGATCACTTTCGACGGCATAGACCTTCGGGACCTGGAGCTTCACTGGCTGCGAAGCACGGTCGGCATTGTGCTCCAGGAGGCGGTCCTTTTCAGCGGAACGCTGCGCGACAACATCCGTTACGGCCGTGCGGCCGCGACGGAGGAAGAGGTCCGGGCTGCGGCCCGCGCGGCCCAAGCCGAGGCATTCATCTCCGAACTTCCCGAAGGATACGATACGGTCATCGGACAGCGGGGGGTGACCCTGTCCGGCGGACAGCGCCAGAGGATCGCCATTGCCCGGGCACTTCTGGTTAAACCCAAGGTGCTGATCCTGGACGATTCGACCAGCGCACTGGATATCGAAACTGAAATTCGGCTCCAGGACGCCCTGGACCAATTGATCAGCATTTCGCAAAATGCCACGACCCGCTTCGTCGTGGCACAGCGGATCAGTACCGTGCTTTTGGCCGACAAGATTCTGCTGCTCGATCAGGGCAGAATCGCCGCGGTAGGAACCCATGAACAGCTGCTGGCCGATAATAGCATGTACCGCGACATTTACCGATCTCAACTGGGTGAGCCGCCTGTGGAAAAGGTAGAACTCTAAATGAGCGTAAACAAAAACGATGGCGGTCATAATATATTAATGTCAATCAGAAATCTGGTTATTTAAACAATTTTTAATATCACTACCAACAGTTAGATATGAATTCTGCAATTTTATATCGATTTTGTTTACCCAAAGGGAAAGCCCATGATACCCCATCTCCTTCGTTACCGAGGGTTCGCGGTAGGCAACTACAGCTTCACCCTCGGACGCCTTGGATCTGGGGCATCCTCGGCTTTCGCTCAGTTAGAGTAGAAGATAATGACGGATAAACAGACCCAACATGCCGCGCCGGTGCGCATTACAGGCTTACCCGGTCCCGGCTCCGGCGGCGGTCCCCCGGCGCAAAAAGGCGAGCGCGCCAAGGATATTCAGGGTGCGTTGCGCCGCTTGATGCGCTATCTGCGCCCTTATCACGGCGCCTTGGCGGTGGTAACCCTGTTCGCCGCCCTCGGAACGGCCCTGGCCCTGGCCGCTCCTTACCTGATGGGCCGGGCCATCGACCAGCTTCCCAAAAAAGACCTGGGGGCCCTGCTCGTGCCGGTACTTCTCATGCTGGCGGCTTATGTGCTTTCAGCCGGCGCACAGCTGATTCAGGGGACTCTGATCGCCAGCGTTTCACAGAAGGCGATGCGCGCATTGCGCTCGGACCTTTTCAACCACATGCAGTCCCTGTCTCTCAGGTTCTTCGATACCAGGGCACAAGGGGAACTCATGAGCCGGCTGACCAACGACATGGACGCCATCAGCCAGGTGCTGACGAATCAGGCGGCACAGCTGTTCACAGGACTACTGACCCTGGCGGGTATCCTGGTCATTATTTTTATCCTCAGCCCCTGGCTGGCTGCAGGCTCAATGCTGGCTTTTCCTTTGATGATCGGGCTGGTCGGCATCGTCGGGAAAAAGACGCGGAAGGTGTTCCGCAGCTATCAGAAACGTCTGGGGGCACTGAACGCAGTCCTGGAAGAGACTTACAGCGGGCAGCGGGTCGTGCTGGCCTTCGGGCAGGAACAAAACGTTCTGTCCAAGTTCGACCGGGCCAACGAAGCGGTGCGCTCCAGCGGCGTTCAGGCCATGACACTGGCCCTGGTGGTGATGCCGATGATGGGGATCCTGTCCAACCTCAACGTAGCGATTCTTTGCGGCCTTGGCGGTTGGCTGGCGATCCGGGGGATGGTCTCCATCGGGACCATCGCCGCATTCATCTCCTACTCGCGGCGCTTTGCCGAGCCTCTTCGTCAACTGGGCAACTTGTACAACCTGGTCCAGGGGGCCCTGGCCGGGGCCGAACGGATTTTCGAGATCCTGGACACCGTCCCTGACCAGACCGATGCCCCCCGGGCATCGGTGTTTTCCAAGGTGGCCGGTGAGGTCCAACTCGACCACGTAACTTTCTCCTACATTCCCGGTGTTCCAGTGCTGCAGGATATTTCTCTTCATGCCCTGCCCGGGGAGCGCATCGCCCTTGTGGGCCATACCGGGGCCGGAAAAACAACCCTCGTCAACCTCCTTTCCCGCTTTTACGATATTGAAGAAGGAACCATCCGCATCGACGGCGTCGATATTCGCAGCGTGTCCCGTGACAGCCTGCGCAGGCAACTGGGCGTGGTCCTTCAGCAGTCATTTCTTTTCAGCGAGTCCGTATTGGAGAACATCCGCTACGGCCGTCTGGATGCCAGCGATGAAGAAGTGTTTGCAGCAGCACGCCTGGCTCACGCGGACGGGTTCATTCGCCGGCTGCCGCAGGGCTACGGCACAATTCTTTCGGAACGGGGCCAGAGCCTCTCCGAGGGACAACGCCAGCTCCTTTCCATCGCCCGGGCCATCCTGGCCGACCCGGCCATTCTCGTTCTGGACGAAGCCACGAGTTCTGTGGATACTCGCACCGAGCTTTTCATTCAACAGGCGCTGGACGAATTGATGCGCGGGCGCACAAGCTTCGTAATTGCCCACCGGCTTTCAACGATTTCCAGGGCCGATCAGGTTATCGTGATCGACAAAGGCCGGGTAATCGAACGGGGCACCCACCAGGCGCTCCTTGCCATGCAGGGCGCCTATCAACGATTGTATCTCAGTCAGTTCAGACACCAGCCGCAGGTCCCTGGTTAAATTCGCTGATTTAAACGAACAAAATTCAAATTGCAGTCGCGATATACCCCTGCACCAGAAAATTGCGGAATATGAATAGATTTCTGTAAAATGATTCTTGCTTGATATTTAAAGTTCAAATTTGATACATGTAAAATTGGCGATTTCGCATTTGGATAAATGTACTAATTTTAATGAGCAATCCGGTGATATTAACAACTTTTTATATCTCTACCAACA
>JAJDND010000161.1 GCA_022340885.1 Desulfobacterales bacterium
ACTCTCCACGTTCACAAACTCCGCATCCAGGCTCCCTTTGCCCACGATCATCGCCAGATCTTCCACAATGTGGGTCTGGGGCGTGATCGGATACGCCGATATCACGTTGGGTCGGCACATGGCCACCACTTCGGCCACCGCATGTGATCCTTCGATTTGTTTTAGCATTTAACTTACCTCTTTTGCATGATTTCGCGCGCCCGCTCCAGGGCGGCGACATTGTTTTCTCCCACCCGGCCCGGAAACTTCTCCATGATCGCTTCCTGAACCGCATCCAGGCTCACCAGACCCGTGATGGTGCAAAACGCACCAATCATGATGGCATTGGGGATGGGTCTGCCGATGATCTCCAGGGCAATCTCCGTGGCCGGGATGGTCTCTATAGCCGCTGTGGTCTTGAGCTGCAGATCCTCAGGCTTTTTCTCCGAATTGACCACGATGAGCCCGTCCGGCTTGAGCCCCTCCAATATCGGCACCGTCTCCAGCAGATTCTCGTCCTGCACAATCAGATAGTCCGGATGACGCACATCCTCGCGGATCCGGATCTTCTTGTCGTCGATCCGCACAAACGCCTGCACCGGCGCCCCCACACGCTCTGCTCCAAACGACGGAAATGCCTGGGAAAACTTCCCGTCCTTGAACGCCGCTATCGACAACAGCTCCGCCGCCGCCACGTTCCCCTGGCCGCCTCGACCGTGTATCCTAATCTCGATCATTTGTGTCACCTTAAATAAAATCGTTAACGATTTTATGAAATGCGGTTATGCCGCTTTGTTTTGCGAAGGTGCGGTACTACATCCGTTAAGATAGTGGCACCTCGTTTCGCTTTAAAATTAATATCCTATATTTGACATTTCTGTATGCCGACAAAGTCTACAAAAAGGTTTCAAAATAGCCCAGTATTGACAAAAATGTCAAGGTCTATTTTGATATCTCAGGCATTTCACATAAAGCCCGGTCCTACAGGATTCGTTTTGAAAAAATTTTATATCTTTCAAACCTTTCGGGCAGGATGTCGACGCCGATTCCAGCGCCATCCGGAAGTTTGATAAAGCCGTCGGGTTGCAGGATGACGGGTTTGTCCACGATATCTTCAGCAAAATACCGCGATGTCTCGGAGGTGTCGCCCGGAAGAACAAAACCCGGTAATGTTTGAAGATGAAGATTGAATGCCCTGCCGATTCCTGTTTCAAGCATGCCGCCGGACCAGGCCTTGATGTCGCTGTTCCGGCAATATTTTTGAATTTTTTTGGCATTTAGCATGCCTCCCACACGACCCTGTTTGATATTGATGATTTTACAGCTTCCAAGTTCGGCGGCTGTCCTTGCATCATTCAAAGTTTTTATAGACTCGTCAAGACAGATGGGCGTTTGGATTTGATGTTGAAGCAATGAATGAAAATAGATGTCATCATAATTCAGCGGCTGTTCGATCATCATTAAATCAAATTCATCCAGCTTTTTTAAAATATGCAGATCTTCAAGTGTATAATCACTGTTGGCATCAACCATGAGTTTAATATTCGGGAATGATCTTCTAACCTTTTTCAGTATCTTAATATCTTTATTTTTTTTTATTTTTATCTTTATTCGGTGGTATTTTTTATCACATGCGATCTGTATGGTTTTCAAAAGATTATCAATGTTTTCCTCGATCCCGATACTGATCCCTGACATGATTTTTTTCTTTTTTCCGCCGATGAGTTCAAAAAGAGGAATTCGGCATTGTCTGGCCAAAAGATCCAAAAGGGCGTTTTCTACAGCCGCTTTGGCCATCCAATGTCCCCTTATTCTCTCAAAACCCTCAAGGGCATCTCCAACGGAGAAATTTTTCATGTTCGAAAGAATGGGAACGAGAAAATCTTGTATGATATGAGATGCGGTTTTATTGGTTTCATAGCAGTAGTAAGGATCCGGAGACGTTACGCACTCTCCCCATCCCCAGGCATCGTTTGAAATAATTTTTAATAGCAAGGCCTCCTTGACCGTTTGTACGGAAAAACTGGTTTCAAAGGGTGTAATGAGCGGCAGTCTGGCGATAAACAATTCAACGGCATCGATTTGCTTTATTCGTGTCACTTATCCCTTGTCCGTTTTTGATTTATACAGTTTATAAAAAATTCTATTTTTATCTTCGGAAAACACGATATCTGTTGCAATATAGTTGTTTTGAAATGCCGATTCAAACAGTCGGCGCGTTTTCATACGCCATTGAATCGCTTTGTCGATATCCGTCTTCTTCAATGACCGTATATCCCTTGGAATCTCTATATAGGCTGTTTCTTGAGAAAAATCTTCCGGAATCTTCCCGGGGAACTGCTCGACAGTAAGGGAATCTTTTTTGTTCATTTTGTTGACTACCCGATCCGAATTCAGATTCCAGGTTGCAATAAGTCTGTCTGTTGAAAGTCCTTTGTGAAGTCCGCTTTCTCCAGTACCATAAATATCCCTTTCATATTCGACACTGATGATGCCGAGTCTGTGGATATTGAAAAATGAATTCATGGCCTCGAGAGGATCAAAATTCCAACGAATGACATCGTAGCCCATGTTTAATACTTCTTCTCTTTGTGACTTTTTAAGCAAAAATCCAAGACCTTTTTTCTGATCTTCTTTCCTGACCCCTGTCATGTGAGAATAGATAAAATATTTTCCTTCCCATCTGGCGAGGATGGCATAAGTGAAGCCGGCCAGTTCGCCGTTGAGATAGAGTCCTTGCACCAACCCCCCGTATTTTTGAACCCTTGTCATCATCTGATGGGGTTCGATATCATGGTCTGAAAATCCCCAGGCGCTTTTTTGAATGTCGGGTATTTTTTTAAAATCTTTTATGTCTTTAATTGATTTCACTTCTATCGTCATTGAATTCTCCATATGCGGCGTTTCAATGAGAATACCATGCCTGCGGTTATTGTCAATCAGATGAAAACTAAAACCTTGACAACAACAATGAAAATTCTTAATTTAATTTGAGTATATACTCATATGCCGTGTTTCGCAGTGCTGATTCGTGCAACACGGACCGGGTACTTTGAACCCGGATGCCAGTTCAATTTAACCTGAAGGTATTTATGGCGAGACCCAAAAAACATCGCATGGTGGCGTTCAATCCGGATATCGACTATTTCAAACCCAGGGGTATTCCCATGCGGGATCTTTCCGAGGTTCGCCTTACGGTGGATGAACGCGAAGCAATACGGCTTGCCGATCTCGTCGGTATGTCCCATGCAGACGCAGGGCGCCACATGAATGTTTCGAGGGCGACTTTCGGACGAATTATCCAACAGGCCCGAAGGGTTGTTGCAGATGCCCTGATCAACGGGAAGGCGATTAATGTTGAAGGTGGAAATTACAAAATGGTTGATGACGTGCGGACATTCTTGTGTCGCGATTGCGGACACAGATGGGTGGAACCTTGGGGCACGGGAAGGCCTCAAACCTGCCCGAGATGTCATGATGAAAATTTTTATCGATGTAGGAGCTAATAATTATGGTACAAATTCATGAAAGCGTTGATGCTGCTCAAAAGAATAAACAAGCGCCCACAAAAGAGGATATGGCCGTTGATTCCTCTTTAAAAAAGATTAAACATAAATATATTGTTTTAAGCGGAAAGGGCGGTGTCGGAAAGACCAGCACTTCTGTCAATTTGGCCATGGCCCTTGCAAAAAAAGGCTTTATGGTCGGGATTATGGATGTCGACTTACACGGTCCCGACGTGCCGAGAATGCTGGGATTAACTGGGATGCTTGATTTGAATAAAAACAACAAACTGAATCCCATGCGGTATTCGGAGAACTTGAAAGTGGTATCCATTGAATCCCTGATTGCAAGCAAAGATGACGCCATCATATGGCGGGGGCCTCTCAAATATTCTGCCATACGGCAGTTTATCGGCGAAGTGGAGTGGGGTCCTCTCGACTTTTTGATTATCGATTCGCCTCCGGGGACCGGTGATGAACCATTGACCATTGCCCAGACCATTCGCGACGCCAAAGCCATTATCGTGACGACTCCCCAGGAAGTGTCCTTGGCAGATGTCCGGAAATCTATCAGCTTTTGCAGAACAGTAAAAATGGATATCCTGGGTCTCATCGAAAACATGAGCGGCTTCACCTGTCCGCATTGCAATGAGTTGGTGGATCTGTTCGGGTCCGGCGGCGGCAAGAAAACCGCAGATGCGTCGGGGATTGAGTTTTTGGGCAAAATTCCTTTTGATCCGAATATTGTGACCTGCGGAGACAGCGGTATTTCGTTCCAGGAAAAATATGCAAATGCCGCAGTGACCCGGGCGTATTCGGAACTGGCAGATAGGGTTTCGAAATAGGCAAAACTTCAAAGGAAATAGGAAAGAGAAAAGAGAAGATAGGCAATCACGAATAGACGCAAGCATGAACAGGAGTTAAGAAGGTAAGAAAATCAGAAAGTCGGAAGCTGAGAGACAAACTAACCTTCTTACCTCCTCACCTTCTTGCTTTCTTGTTCTTCTGAATATCTGTGTTTATCCGTGTTCACCCGCGGTCCCCTTATCCTCTTTCCTATTTTCTCTTTCCTTTCCCGGTGGTTTAATCCAGGTCCCCTGCTTCCGGTAGGCTTGGGTAATCTCCTTGAGCGATTTCTTGTGCCGGAAAAAGCGGGCTTTCATTCCGAGCAACCACTCTTTGTGTTTGAGCGCATCTTCTTTGCTGGAGAAAAAATCGTGATCGCTTTTGTCGATGTTCAGCGAAAGGGATCCTGATTCTATTGTTGCGGCTCCGTAGTCGCTGCAAAGCATGCATTGGATGCGTTGGTCGGCCATAAACCGAAACGTATCCCCACCGCAATGCGGACAAGAAGGGCCGAATGTTTCTGCCTTGGGCCCAAAAAGCGCCGAAGCCAGTTCAAAAGCCGCTTGTTTGTTTTTTTCGTTGAGAAAAACCTCTCCAGGCAAAGCGCCGTATAGTACGCGCGTATCTTTGTCGTCTGCGAAAATCATTTTTAAAAAACTTTGAACCACCAGCCGGCTGTATCCTTCCTTTCCTTCAATGCCGGCGATGGCTACTCCAATTGCCGGTTTGCTCCACAGATTATCCATGTGTGCGTAAAATGACAACCCTCTGTCGAGAAGCATTTTAAGGGAAGCGTTGATTCCCAGAAAATATGTCGGCGCAGAGACGATGTAGGCATCGGCATCGGCCATGGCCTGAATCACCGTGTTTAAATCATCTTCGAGAATGCATTGTTCGGTTTTGAAAAGACAGTGGTAGCATCCTCTGCATGGAAGGATGTTGAAATCCTGAAGCCGTAAGAGATTCAACTCGTGAGAAACGGCGAGTTGGTTGCTGATTTCCTTAACCATGATTTCACAATTGCCAAGTCTCCGCGGAGAACCGATAATGCCGAGAATTTTTTTCATGAGACCACCTCGGGTATTGTTTGAACTGTTCGATAGATTACGTGATGTTAAAACAGAACCTTGTAATCTATCAATAATTATTTTATAAACAATCCTTGAACGAGAATTGCTTAGCTCCTTTAACATTTATGATTGAAGAGTGCTCAATTGAGGGATCGGGGTGTTTTCCGAACAGGCGCTCCATGGATAATCATTTTTTTAAACCGCATGAACTCGCGGCAAGGGTTCGTAAAGAAAGAACAGGGTATTATCTCTTGAATATCAAAAAGTTAAATCTATCAACTAAATTTTTTTTAAGGAAACATTTTCGGAATTCGCCTGTTCTTTCTCAACGATCCCTAAGCCACCCAAACAGCATTCGATTTAAAAAAATGATTATCCATTCCGCTCTTATTAAGAATTTAGAAGAAAAACTCCCCGAGGGCTCGTTTACTTAAATGGGATATGATTATGACCTCGAATAAACCAAACATGCGTGTGAATATCGGCGGGATAGAGATCATCAATCCTGTGATGACGGCATCCGGAACTTTCGGATATGCAAATGAGTATGAATCACTCGTAAATTTAAACCGCATCGGAGCGATTGTCGTCAAAGGATTGTCCCTAGAGCCTTCCAAAGGAAATCCGCCCCAAAGGATCGTCGAGACGCCCTGCGGCATGTTGAACGCCATCGGTCTTGAAAACGTCGGGTTGGCGGCATTTATAGAAGAAAAGGCACCGTTTTTAAAACGGCTCGAAACGCCTGTTTTTGTTAATATCTACGGTAAAAGTATCGCGGAATATGCCGATCTGGCCGCCCGTCTGGAAGACCTTGAAATGGTAGCGGGCATAGAGGTCAATATTTCTTGTCCCAATGTTAAATCCGGCGGAATGGCTTTTGGCGCCTACCCCAAATCCACGGCGGAAGTTGTGAGGGCCATCAGAAAACAGACCAGCAGACCGTTGATGGTTAAACTTTCTCCCAATGTCACCGATATCACAGAGATTGCAAAAGTCGCAGAAGGGGAGGGGACAGATTCAATTTCATTAATCAATACGCTTACGGGCATGGCCATAGATATTGAAACCCGGCGGCCGAAACTGGCCAATATTACCGGCGGTCTATCCGGACCTGCGATAAAACCCGTGGCGTTGCGCATGGTCTGGCAAGTGGTTCAAACCGTCAACGTGCCGGTGATCGGCATCGGCGGCATAATGACGGCAAAAGATGCGCTGGAATTTTTGATTGTCGGCGCAACTGCCGTTCAGGTGGGAACCGCTAATTTTATCAATCCCCACGTAACCCTCGATATCATCGACGGCATCGAAGCCTTTCTGATGCAGCGAAATATAACAGACATCACGGATATCATCGGCACGCTCGAGACTTAAACCGGATATTTTCAGAACTTTATTTGTGTGGGGCCCTGAAAGGAGGGATATAATGAAAAAAATACTGGTTGTCATATTCGCTGTTTTAATGATGTCTTCCATTGCGGTTGCAGAGCAGGTGGGTAAGGTGACCCTTCCCGACAGCCTGACTGCGGGCAAAGATACATTGCTTTTAAACGGTGCCGGCTTCCGTAAAAAACTTTTTATAAAAGTTTACGCAGCAGGTCTTTACTTAAAAGAAAAAAGCTCGGATCCTCAAAAAATCATCGATGCTGATGCACCAATGGCCATTCGGATGGTTTTTGTATACCATGAAGTGTCTCGCAAAAAG
>JAJDND010000125.1 GCA_022340885.1 Desulfobacterales bacterium
CGGCAGGCTTTTTACTTGCGAAGCTTAAAGCGAAAAGTCGCGTAAAACCGGAACCGAAAGTGACAATGACAAGAATGGCTACGCTGTAAAAAAGAATGTTTTCTGCAGTAAAGTTTTTTATAGGCAAAACAGATCCTCCGATATTTTTTAAAGAAAACGAAAGTAACGCTTTAGGCTGTTGATTCCATCCGTTATAATAAAATCGTGTAACGATTTTATGAAACGCTGCTATACCGCTAAGTTGGCGAAAGGCTAAAATTCCTATCCCCGCAGCAAGCTGCGGGGTATTCCGGAATTTTTACCACAGCCCTGAAGGCTGCGGCACCGCACTTTCGCTTTAAATAAGGATCTTATCTTTATTTGAATTCATCCCGCGCTGCAAGCAGCGGGGAATTCAAATTTAAATAAGAAAATATAGAAAAATGGTGAACATGTGTCAAACGAAAAACCCGAATGACGTTTTCAAAAGGTTTTAAGAGATGGACCCAATACCAGCGAAAAAAATGACGACCGTCTTAGTGATAGACAGGGACCACGATGAAATTTTAAAGTTTCGGAAACTGCTAATTGAAAATGATTATCAGGTCTATGCTGCTGATAACCTGGAAACGGCTCAAAAAGTTATCGTTGAGAAAAGTGTAGATGCAATTCTTTTGCTTCTAAGACATCCTGACCAGGAGCCGGACAAGTCTATTATTGCGTTGAGACCTAAAAAAGAGGATCCCGGAATTCCGATCATCGTCATTTTGGAATGTTTTATGAAGGATGTCGCAGTATCAGCATTAAAAGCCGGCGCGGCCGACTTCCTTACCTTTCCTGTGGAATCCAAAGAGTTGATAGAAAGGCTTTGTGTTCAGATCCGTATGTTTTCCCAACAGTCTAAACCTAAGTTCGGAGGAGGGGTGAAAAGGCTTATGGCAAAGCTTTTAAGTGGGTTATTTCCGAGGTCCAGTACCCAGGAGATTATTGGAGGGCGTTACGAAAAGTTAGGTCGACTCGGTATAGGGAGTTTCGGAGAAGTTTGGAAAGTTAAAGACATTGAAGAAATACCTCCTTCCATATATGTTGCCAAAATTCCTTTGAGCAAAAATTTTAACGCAAAAATAGAAAAAGAGGCTCGCATTTTAGAGCGTCTTTCAGATCATGCCTGTGTACCAAAATTTCGAGAGATAATTGAAGAAAAAAATAAAACCATACTTATCCAGGAGTTTGTTGTTGGGAAAACACTCTTCGAAGTCATCGAACGAGAATTGACGAATAAAGAGGTGGAGTCGATTGTTATTCAGCTTACGGATGTTGTGGCTTACGCACATGACCTTGAAATCATCCATCGAGATATAAAACCCGGAAATGTGATGGTCAGGCCGGATGGAACGATAACGCTTCTTGATTTTGGCGTCGCCAAAGAGCTTAAAGGGAAAACGTTTTCTGAGACAGTAACCGGCTCAAGGCCTTACATGTCGCCGGAACAGATTATGGGGAAAAGTCAGAGGCGATCAGATGTCTGGGCTATTGGTGTTGTGATGTACGTTCTCTACACCGGGATGTTTCCATTCTACCACGAAGTCGAAAAAATTCTCATGGACATGATACTCGAAATACCCCCATCTTTCCCCAGGAAATTTAATGAGGATTTAGATGTTAAAATCGAGGGAATCATAATGAAATGCCTGGAAAAAGAGCCTTTAAAGCGATACCCCCATGCAAAAGCACTCAAGGAAGATTTACTCGCCTCTATTCCCGACTATGGGAAAACGATATTGCCGCTTTACGGCCTGGAGGACTGAGGACGGACGACGGACGATGGATGACCGCTGCGCTTAAATGACCGATGGCAGGTGGAAGATGGAAGACAACTTCAATCACCAATCAACAATCATATATCATCAATCCAATGGGCGTCTCTTGTCCGCGTATACCGCAACATCCATCACCATGATCACAATGTCCAGATCTTGACCGTGACGGTCTTTCATGAGCCCTTCTATCACGCCTCTTGGGCTGAATCCGGATTTTTTGAACATTGCAAGGGCGCCATGGGCTCTAAGGGGGAACTCAACCATGAGTTTCTCAAGCCCGAACTCCATGGCAAGATCGACGAGTTCGTTGATCATCAACGTTCCCAGTCCCTTACCATGGAACTCCGGATCTACAACGATCCGTATCGTACCCAGATGTTTTCTCCAGCCGTAAGCTACCCGATGAAGACTCGCATTGGCAACCACCTTTTCACCATAAAAAGCCAACAACGGAAATACGCGTTCATAATTCAACTGGTTGCACCATTGATCAAGTACCTTTGGATTGGTGACATCATTGCGTACATACTGGAGTGCCGAAGGGGTAAGCCGGTTAAAAAAAACCCCCAAAGCTTCTCTGTCGGATTTGACCATGGGCCTCAATAAAACTTCACTTCCGTCTTTAAGCTTCCCTTTCTTTTGCAATTCCTTCATCTTCGTCATTTTATCACCCTCCACAAACCTCAGAGTTTGGCGTTCAGCTGGCAACCGCTGCGCGGTCCACCTGTGTTCAGTGTTCGGAGTTCAGAGTTCAGCGGGTCCCCGGGAGAGTTGGTTCAAATGCTTAAACCCAGAACCCAGGAACCGGAAACTGCTGAACTCTGAACAGTGAACTCTGAACACTCTCTTATGTCCCATCCAAAAGCCTCTGTGCTAAGAATTCAGGCAATTTTGCATCTTTTATTTTTTTTATTGCTGACGCCACGTTATATTCTACCAATTTAAAGGTCACCGTATGCTTTTGTGTATCAAAAATAAAATATGAAGCTCTGGGATCGCCGTTCCGAGGTTGGCCGACACTCCCGGGATTCAAGAGATAAAATTCATCTGCATTCAACCGGATCATTCCATCCAAAGGGATCTCAATAGGCGCCACTTTTCCGCGAACATCCATTCGCCAGGCCTTTCGTATATGGGTGTGTCCGAAAAGGCATACTTTTAGCTTGCCCCGGCCTCCCTTTTTCATCTTTTTTAAAGTGGCTCTGGCTTGGAAGGGGAGGGTGATGTAATTATTGATGTTGGCAGGGGAACCGTGACATGCCAAACCACACGGTAAACGAAAATTTTCATCTAATTCGCTTAAAAACCGGACGTTTTCATCTGTGAGGTTTTTTTTTGTCCACAAGATAGCATTCCGTGCATAAATATTAAAGTTTTCAGCAAGAATGGGATTGCATGCTGCCTGATCATGATTGCCCAAAATAGAAATCATCCCGATATTTCTGGCCAACTCGACACACTCATTGGGACTCGCATTGTACCCAACGAGGTCACCAAGATTCAATATGCGGTCGATTCGGTGCTCAAGGTCACTGACAACTGCTTGAAATGCTTCTATATTAGAATGTATATCTGAAAGAACGGCAATGCGCACGATGGTCACCTTAATTAGGTGTTCGGTGTTCAGAGTTCGGAGTTCAGCTGGCAACCGCTTCACGGTCCAGTGTTCGGTGTTCAGGGTTCAGCAGTTTAGAGGGTCAAAGGTTCCTGGCATGAAATTCTGAGTTTAGTATTCAGTCCTGAACTCTGAACACTGAACTCTGAACACTTTATGTGGATAACAGTGCATTAAATTTTTTTCTAAGCCATTTATTGATTAGATCCAATAGATAATAGCGCCCCGCAAGCGGAAGCAAAACAAGCGCATAGTAATAAAAATTTCCGGCCCTAAAAAAGTTGAACACCACCACTAGGCTGGTCATAACCAAGGCGATGACGAGATTCGAAATCAAACCGGAGAGTTCATGGATCCTTCCAGACATATATTCCTGAAGCTCTTCTTCGTTCATGAAAATTTTTTTCCCTTTAATTTGTCTACTCGGCAGCATGATTTAAGCATCTCCTAAAGAAGTTGTCCCCGCCAACGGCGGCACTGATTTTATGATAGTTATGCAGTTTAAAACAATCGGGAATTCCAAGAGTTATCAGCAGTCCCATCGCGTGTCAAGCACCATAAAATGGCGCTAAAATGGTTTGGATCGTTTAGATGGTTTGGATCGTTTGGAAAGTTGGCATGATAAATGTTCGAATTAAACCAATAACACTAATAAAATCGTGTAACGATTTGATGAAACGCGGCTATGCCGCTAAGTTGGCGAAAGGTTAAAATTCCTATCCCCGCAGCAAGCTGCGGGGTATTTCGGAATTTTTGCCACAGCCCTGAAGGCTGCGGCACCGCACTTTCGCTTTAAATAAGGATCTTATCTTTATTTGAATTCATCCCCCGCTGCAAGCAGCGGGGAATTCAAATTAAAACCGTGATTTATTTAACCGGGTAAAGATTTCGAGATTCGATTTTTTATTTGGCCACAGGATCACTTTAACCCTTGACCCGTCGGTGATGTTTTATTACTTGTAACAGCACAATTGCTCGGTCTGGTGTTCGGTGTTCGGTGTTCAGAGTTCGGCAGTCTCTGGTTCCTGGTCTCTGGGTTTAAGCGTTTGAACCAACTCTCCCTGGACCCGCTGAACACTGAACTCTGAACACTTTAATGGAAGACCCATCCCAATGATGATTCAAAAACTATATATCGACCAAGCGGTGCGCCACTTTTCTCAGGCTGTTTCCATTCAATCACGCATGCCCGGTGTGCCGGTATCGATCGTACGGGGCTCCCGGGAGGTTTATCAATCTGTTTTAGCGTCCGACGACCCCGTAAAAAAAGGGAAGACGACTCTGTTCCTGACCCGAAACAAAGGGGCCTTTATCAAAGAATGCCCGGGTACCCGCTCATATACCTGTTGCGGTTACCAAATCCTGCATATGGGAACCTTTTGTACAATGGACTGTTCGTACTGCATTCTGCAAACCTATTTTCATCCGCCTGTACTGCAATATTTTGTTAACCATGGCGATCTTTTGCAAGAGCTG
>JAJDND010000144.1 GCA_022340885.1 Desulfobacterales bacterium
GACCAGTTGAATAAAGTGGAGACCAACGAACGTAAAAAGGAGGTTTGATATGCCTGAAAAATGTCGTGTGGGTATCTGCGGCTTTGATCCCATGCTCGTCAAAGGATATATCGCTTTGAACATGAGAGCCATTTGGTGGCACATATCCGACGAGCTATACGAGGAGTTTGACATGAAGCCGGGGATGAAGGTTGCCGGCAAGCTGCTCAAGCTTTACGACGGCAAAACCGGCCAGGAATTTGCAGCTCCCAATGAAGCCTTTGAATGGGAAACCAGCAAGGAAACCGGTCTTGTCGTTCTGATTCCGCCGGATGTTGTCAAAAAATACAAGCTCACGGAATTTATGTTCGCTGAACTTCTCGTTGAGAAGATTGACGGCAAAGACGTCTATCCCGGCGAAGAAAAAATGAGCAAGAAGTGGTGGCCGGATGATAAGATGAAACTGGATTTTACGCTGGACTATATCGGATAGCCATCACTAACCCATAACAAAAACCCGTTTTTCTGCTTGCAGGGAAGCGGCATATTTGAACCCTTAATCCCCCTTTTCGGCTTTTTCCGGGAAGGGGGATTTTTTTGTAAAATGAGGCTCCTCGCGGCGAGCTGGGGGGTATCAAAGCGGAATTCGCCGAAGCGGGATCTCCGCTAAGCTTGCAGAGTAATCTGGCGAAGGCGAATAAAATAGCCTTGTTATTTTTCCCCTTATGTATTATTAACCCAATTTCGAATGAAACGTTATTTAAAAATGATCGCCACAAAGCCACCAAGACACAAAGAAAATATATGAAAGAATTACTTGGTGTCTTGGTGATTTCGTGGCAATAAAAAACAGCTTTGCAAAGGAAAGAAAATGGTCGAAGAAACGAAAAAAGATGACGAATACAAATCGGACACCGCTTCTCAACCGTTGATCGAGGATGAAGTGTATCCCGAAGAAGAGCCGGATCACCCGGGATGGCTGTCCATTTCGGAAATTATGAAGATTGACCACCCGGTCTTTGAAAAGAGCAAGTTTCTCATCGGATATCACCATTCCAGTAACGTCTATGTGCTGGCAGGGGATTACCTGACCATCGTGGATCCGGGTAATGATTACACCATTTTTGGTGAACTTGAAAAATTAGGTTTCAGTATCATGGACATCAAAAAGATCGTTCTCACCCATGGGCACAGGGACCACTGTATGGGCGTATTCGAATTCTTGAGATATCCTCCGATATGGGAAAAAAAAGAGATCGAGATCATTATGCATGCCGCCGGTCCCCTGGAGTTTAAAAAAACACTGCAAGAAAACGGATTCACCCCAATCGAAATCAAAGGAGGGGAAATCCTTGATTTAAGCGGTTTTGAATGGGAGGCGATTCATACCCCCGGCCACACCATCGACAGCATCTGCCTGTATCACGAACCCACCAAGACGGCCATTACCGGCGACACCGTACTGCCCAATGCCATGGCAGACGCGGATAAAGCCGGCGGTGGAAGGTTCGATCATTACTTATATGGGCTTAAGCAACTTATGAAAAAAGAGATTGAAAATATCCTCCCCGGCCATGACGTACCTGTGGCCCGATACGGGCGTCAGGCAATCGAGCAGACCTACGAGGGTGTGATGATGAAAGTCATCGACGTCAGTGAGGAAAACAAAATCACCTGGATGGAGGGAGCATCGAAATTGGCTGAAAAGGGGCTTTTGGAAGAGGTGGTGTTTTGCTGCGACAAAGAACTGACCTTGAGGCCGGGAAACGTATCGGCAATGCAGCTAAAGGCATTTGCATTGAATGATATGGGTCGCTGCGAAGAGTCCATTGAAATTTTAGATCAGATTCTGGAAAAACAAGCCGACAATGCTTACACCATAACTGCCAAAGGGCATGCTCTGCTGGGGCTGCAAAAATACAGTGAAAGCATACCATTCTTTGATGAGGCTCTGTCCATAAACCCCGATATCAAGGAAGCTCAGGTGTTCAAGGGCATGGCCCTCACCTTTCTGGGCAGACACGACGAGGCCATGGAAATCGAAGCCTTTCGGAAAGAGTTTGCCGCAAGATTCAAAGATGAAGTTGAAAAACGACAGCAGGAAAAAAACAGGAAGGAAACGGGTCAAGACAATTAAACCTGTGTCCTATTTTGGGCGCAGAAGAATACAGACTATGAAGATTTTAATAAAAAAATAATAGTATCAATGTAAGTCTGCGGGAATTTGTGCCCTAATTGGAGGAGAAGATACAGATGAAGGATGAGTTTTTGACGCTATTCGATTCTGCGAAAGCGCTGGTCGCCTATATTGATAATGAGTCTGTTTTTGATAGAGCCGCCGCGGGAGGATGCAGCGGTATGGATTTTCATCTGTCGGATACTTTTTATGATTTGATTGTAAATGCCAGAAAGGCAATAAACGACGTTGAAGATGTATCGGAAGTTTCAATCACGGACGGCAACAAGAAGAAGGTGTTGAGCCTGCTGGACGCTGCAAAGGCGCTTACAACCCACGTTGATAAAGAGCATGCCTTTGATAAAGTGAAGGATATGGGATCTGTCGGGATTGAGACCTATCAGTCCGATGTGTTTGTCGAAGTCATTCAAAAAACGAATAATGCCATTGATGAAGTCGAAAAAAAATTAATATAAAGGTTAGCCCGTTGTCCTGTTTGACGGTTTTCATTGATGAATGGGCCAAAACCTTTTTGATGATCACGTTGTTGAAGCGCAACGGTATTGTGAAAACCGATATAAAGGAGTACATATGGCAATAGAGCAAATCACCTATGAAGCGTTTATGAAAAAGCTTGGCGAGCTTGAAAATCGGTATCGATCGAATGAGAAAGGTTTTCCGCCGGGTGCCAAAGAAAAAGGATTGGAGATTTGTGCAAAATTTCGACGGGAGGTGGCGGAAGGCGGTCCGGAGAACTTTGAGTATTGGATCGATACGATTTATGGATTACCCATGCATAAACCCATCAAGCGCGACCTTTGAAAAACGCCCCCTTTTGTCCAATTTCTGCGTCAGACTCAGATTTTAATCCTCGAAATACTTGATGTATGTCTGCGGTTAAAATCTTCGTCTTCCTTGAACTTAGACAAAATTGAACATTTTTCAAAGGTCTCGAAGACGAAGAAGAACCTAATTTAAAAAATATGCAAAAAGATGATCTAAAATATGTCACTTGTGCGCATTGCGGAGCCCGAGTTCTCAAAGAGGACGCCGTTGACTACAAACACAACCTCATTTACGGTGACCACTACCACTGCCGAGACTGCGATCCCAAAGGGGTCTGGGATTGTGTGAGTCACCACGTGGACATGGATGTCCATTGATTTAATCTACATTCTTTCGATCAATTCCGGGGGCGGGTTTAAATTCGGTTGAATTTTTACCTTCACTTCGTTTGCGATCGTCTGGATTTCATCCGGTGTTAAAGTCCTGAGCGTATCGACGAACTCGATATCCGCGGTTATGTTCGTTTCCGATCTATCACCCGTAAGGGCCCCTCTTTCTCGAAAATAGATTTTCTGGATATGCCAGCCGCTGTCACCGATAATAATACTATAGCAAAAACTGCCGTAGACGGTTTCCAAAATTTTTGCTTCAGCAATCGGTTTGTCCGTTATCAAAGAGACGGTGCCTTTGGCCAATTCCTTTTCCACGAACTGCCCCTTTTCCAATAACACCAGATTCTGAATCGGAATCTCCATTTTGGCCAGCGGCATTCGGGTCCCCGCTGCGACAAAATCCAGCACGGTCCGGTTGTTTTTTTCATCGGTGGTTGAAAAAAGCTTGTAATTCAAAGCACCGTGGGAATGAATCCATCCGTTGACGATCCGATCCTTGGGCAGGGATTCGTGAAATTCTGCAATCCTCATGGCGCCGAGGGTGGTGTAGTCTCGAAGGTTCATGTCGTTTTCCGGCAATCCGACATCGATGATAAATTCCGGACGCGCCGGATCGGCAAGGGTAAATCCATACCATTCATAACTTTCTTTGAAAATGTCTCGCACCAGCTCGCTGATTTTAAATGCCTTGGCCTTGGCATACGCCGCCATGGATATGGTTCGCGGAAGATTTCCCAAGACGCTTTTAAGCGGTTCGGGCCGCCTGAATTGTGAAAGGGTTTTAAATCTCATTCCAATCTCTTTTTCACAGTGGGTTGATCGATGACAAATTTGCCGATATAGCTTCCGGGGAGCCGGTACATATCTTCCAACAACACCCGGTGAAGTATGGCGATGAGCCCCCGGGCGCCGGTTTTTTCCTGCTCGGCACGTTTGGCGACCTCGGTGAGGGCATCATCCGTGAACTCCAGATCGATGCCCCATGCCTTGAGGTCGTGAGTATACGCCAGCAAAGCGCTCCCCTGGCTTTGGGTCATAATGTTTTTCAAGTCCTGTGTGGTCAATTGATCGTAAACGACTCTCACGGGAAAGCGGCCCACGAGCTGCCGTTCCATACCAAAGTCCACCAGATCATCCGCCGTCAGAAAATACGGCCAATTCCCGTCCAGTTTTTGTCTGGCCATTCGTTTTTTTACGATAATGTCGAGATTTTCAAATGCGCCTCCGGCGATAAACAGCACATGTTTCGTTGACAGGGAAATTCTTTCTTTGCCGACGTGGACGATGTTTTCCAGGCCGTCGACCATATGCAACAGCCCCTTTTG
>JAJDND010000024.1 GCA_022340885.1 Desulfobacterales bacterium
ACATCTGGGTTTGCTCCTTGATATCGACAAAACCTTAAAGGAAAAAATATGGTTTGATAATAAATTCTGGCCTTTTTAATATTGGTATACCCCTTTCAGAACAATAATTAGGTTAATGAATGGGCATTTGCCAGTAATAAATGGCTACCAGAAAATACACGGTTCAGTCACTCATCTTAATCATGTATCTGATACAGATCCCAGCCTTTTTGACGTTTCAAAATCGAGGGATAGCTCCAAGATATTCAAATAATGATTTAGGTTGTATCATGGCAAGATGTCAAATCGTATACCGGTTGTTGCTTTATGATTTTCATCATCAAGTTTTTTCGAAATAAAATCGTGTAACGATTTTATGAAACGCGGCTATGCCGCTAAGTTGCGAAAGGCTAAAATTCCTATCCCCGCAGCAAGCTGCGGAATATTTCGGAATTTTTGCCACAGCCCTGAGGGCTGCGGCACCGCTCTTTCGCTTTAAATAAGGATCTTATCTTTATTTGAATTCATCCCGCGCTGCAAGCAGCGGGGAATTCAAATTTAAAGCACCAAATACTAAAAACTAAAACACTCAAATACTTAATCAACCAAACTTTATATGAATTCATCAATTTTACAAAGGAGAATTTATGAAACCCAAACCGGATATCGTCACCGAAGTTCGAAGTTTTATGAAAAGCAGAGTGATCCTCTCCGCTGCAGAATTGGATTTTTTTTCGAAACTGGACGACAACTTTCTGTCCGCCGCAGATGTTGCGGACATGCTCGGCCTGGATAAAAAAGGAACCACACGGCTTCTTGACTGTCTGGTAACCTTCGATCTTCTTGAAAAAGAAAACAACCGTTATCATACCACAGAAAAAGGATCATATCTTTCATCTAAAAATCCGGAATCCGTGCTGCCCATGGTCAACCATATGAACGCCATCTGGGACAATTGGAGCTGCCTGACGGATATTGTCAAAACAGCCAACAATCCAAATATAAGACCGGTTGTGGATTCGGACAGCAAAAAAGACAGAACCGCGTTTATCGGTGCCATGCATGTTGCCGCAAGGCGCATCTCAAAGAAAATCGCCGAAGCCTACGATTTAAGCCCCTTTAAAAAACTTCTCGACATCGGCGGTGGATCCGGCGCTTACACCATTGCTTTTTTGGGAAAAAATCCAAAACTCAATGCCATCATTTTTGATCTCGAAGACGTGATACCCATCACAAAAGTAAAAATTACCGAAAACGGTTTGCAGGACAGAGTCGGTTTCGTGTCGGGAAATTTTTACGAGGATGACCTTCCGGGGGGATGCGACCTTGCCCTGCTTTCGGCCATTATCCACCAGAATAGCCCTGAACAGAATTTGACGCTCTACCGGAAAATTTGCCATGCCCTCGTTCCCGGCGGAAGGCTGATCATTCGGGATCATATCATGGACGAATCTCGCACAAATCCTCCGGCAGGCGCTCTCTTTGCATTGAATATGCTGGTCAACACCCCGGCCGGGGACACATACACTTTCAAGGAGGTCGCTGATACGCTGGAAAAAGCCGG
Source organism: Desulfobacterales bacterium (assembly GCA_022340885.1). Classification (GTDB taxonomy): domain Bacteria; phylum Desulfobacterota; class Desulfobacteria; order Desulfobacterales; family UBA11574; genus UBA11574. The sequence continues at coordinate 1,544 of JAJDND010000024.1, forward strand.
TTTCACCGATATAAAACTCGTTTTATCGGGGAAAGAGATGGATTGTCTTGTAGAAGCAATAAAACCCGAAAAATAATTTCATCACTATTGAATGAGCCGCTTGCGCATCGCTATAAGGGCAAGGAAGGTAAAGAAAATAATAAAAACAGTCAAGTATCCGATGCTGATCAATGGTGAAACTTCACAGGTTCCGATGCTGAAAAGACGGGCCAGTTCGGCCAAATGATACAGGGGAAACGCCAATGCAACGGGCTGCGCCCAAGCCGGCAGGTTGGAAACAGGAAAAAAGGTGCCGCTGAACAAAAACATCGGCGTAATAAAAAGAAATATGGGTAGATTGAACATGTCGATGGTCGGGGTTATCCCCGTGAAGAACATGCCGATGGCGCCGAATGCCAGCCCGCCGAAAAATGCCATGGGTATCAGCAACAATCCCATGGGAAAATGAATAAATCCCATCAGGCCAAGGACCAGCAGCATTATCGTTGCCGCACCCGCTGATTTGGTGGCGCTCCAGGCAATTTCCGCGATGATGATCTCTTCCAGAGACAACGGCGTCGCCAGCATGCCGTCAAAGGTTTTTTGAAAATACATCCGGACAAACGACGCATAGGTGGTTTCAAAAAAGGCGTTCCACATGACGGCGGTGGCGATCAGCGCGGGCGCGATAAATCCCGTGTATGAGAGTTCAACGCCATCGTAATGCACCTTCCTGATCAATCCGCTGAACCCCAGACCAAAGGCCAAAATATAAAATAAGGGTTCAAACAGCGGCGTCAAGAAGTTCACCTTCCAAATTTTTTTATACACCACCAGGTTTCTTTTCCAGACGTTTAGAAATCGCCATGAAAATAAGGCAGGATTGATCATTCTCGAAGTTCCCTTCCTGTTAAGCGTAAAAAAACATCTTCCAGGGTGCTGTTCCGGTAAATACACTTCTCATTGCAGTATTGACTGCGGATGGCGCTGTTCATTCCCTTTCTTTCAGGATCATACAATATCAGGCGCTTACCGAGATCATCATATTCCACATCATGGTTTTTGAGGTATTCGATCAGGTCTTGATCCGGTCCCTCGATTTCGACGATATGTCTGCCGGCATATTGTTCGATCAGGCGTTCCGGGCTGCCGTCTACCAAAATGTTGCCGTGATCTACAATAACCAGACGGTCACACAACTGGGTAGCTTCTTCCATGTAATGGGTGGTAATCACCACCGTCAAACCGGATTTTTTCAGCTCTCCCAACTTTTCCCAGACCTGGTGCCGGGACTGGGGATCGAGCCCGGTGGTCGGCTCGTCCAAAATCAAAAGTTCCGGCCGGTTGATCAGGGATCTGGCAAGAATCAATCGTCTGACCATCCCGCCGGACAATTCCATAACCTTGGCGTCTTTTTTATGACTCAAGGCAAAAAAGTCGAGAAGTTCCTCGGAACGCTCGACGGCCTCTTTTTTGGGGATGGAAAAATATCCGGCGAATACGAGCAGGTTTTGTTCGACACTCAAATCCGGATCCAGCGTGTTGTCCTGCTGGCAAACGCCGATTCTGGATTTAATCTTGCGGCTGTCAGTGCTGATGTCCATACCGAAGACGCGCAACATGCCGCTGGTCGGGGGTGAATATCCGTAGAGCATGCGAATCGTGGTGGTTTTGCCCGCGCCGTTGGGACCCAGCAGACCAAAAAATTCGCCTTTTTCCACAGAAAAAGAAAGCCCGTTAACCGCATTGACTCCATTGAATTGCTTAACCAGGTTCTGAATTTCGATGATTTTATTCATTGGTTGCATCATTCGCTTCGCGCTGTAAAAACAGTGTTTGTGTTGGATAGGCAAATTCGATCCCCGCGTCTTGAAACTGTTTGTAAATATCGAGGTTGATCGCCTGTTGGATATCCATATAGACATTGTAATCCGGACCTTGTACCCAGTACACCACCTCAAATTTTAACGCGTAGTCTCCATATTCTTTGAAGTGAGCGCGATCAAATCGAACCTGGGCTTTGCTTTCAATGATGTTGCGAATCATTTTTGGGATTTCGGAAACCAGTTCATATGGGGTCTGATAAAGCACGCCGATGGTAAATACAACACGGCGTTCAAACATACGTTTAAAGTTGCGAATGCGGCTTTTTAACAAATCGGTGTTAGAAAACACGAGTTGTTCCCCGGACAGGCTCCGAATTTTTGTTGTTTTTAATCCGATACGTTCGACAGCGCCCATATATTCGTTCACGATGATAAAATCGCCGATGACAAAGGGCTTGTCCAGAACGATGACAAAAGATGCAAACAAATCTCCAAGTATATTTTGTGCCGCCAATGCCACAGCGATGCCGCCGATCCCCAATCCGGCGATGAATGTACTGATATTTACACCGAGATTTTGGAGCGCAATCATAAGAAATATTGCCCAAATCATCAGCCTGAGTACAAATCCAACGGAGGTCAACGTTGTCACTGCCTCTGCATTGGTGTCGATTTTTTGCTTCCGATATTGTTCGATCCAAAATTCAATGGTGTAAGAGGCTAAAATGGCCACTTGAATTAGGGAAACGATGACGAATGTTATTTTTAGGATGTTTTGCGCTGTTTCAGGGAGCGTTACTTTCAAAGAACCGACGTAAATCGAAAGTATCAAGAAAAAGATAACATGAAATCGACCGGCCAATTCGGCGATCAAATCATCCCATAATGAAACGGTGCCGGCGGCAAAAGAACTCAACTTTTTCCGAAGGATATGTTTGATGATGCTTGTCAAAAAAAATACGACAACGGTGATCGCGACGGCTAAGAGCCATTCTTTCACCGCATTGTGATATATTTCCTTTTCCAGGAACATGAAAACCTCCGATCTACGGACACGCGATACGATTTTAATCTATATCCGAGTAATGTTGATGTGGGAGTGACGTTGTGCTTTGGCGCCGCATGATTGTACGCCAGAGAGATATTTTAGGGTGCGAAACTCGTTAAAATTACCGAATCCTTTTTTTTAATTTTTCGATAATATTTTCATACGATCTGATTTGCTTGACGTATCGTTTAGCTATCCTACTATTTTTATCGAGATGTGACAATTTCTTATTCATCAGGTCAATGCGTTTTTCATAGGTTCTTATCCTTGCTGCGAGGCGGTTGTCTTGGGATATTGATCGGTCTGATATCATCGGCCTGTTAGACTTTGTATATACGAACACCTTTGAAACAACAGCGCGATTTTTTCCCGAACCGGAATAGATTATTGCATAATTCGTCCCTTTTAAAATTTTAACCAGCGCTTTGCGAAGGGAAACATGGGACATTTTCGTGGTGATTTGTTTTTTTATTGAACTTGGGAATCTAACATAGATACCTGTTTTATTGGATATTTCCAAAAGAATATTTTTCAAGTCAGACTGTTGTGCCGATAACGTCAACAACCTGTTTTGATAATCAATATGAAGATTTGGGTCGAAGGTCTGTGCGTAAGACAAGGACGTCACACACGTAAAAACCACAACAGATATAATCAGTTGTAAAAGTCTATGTCTACATTTATTTAGTTTCATTGGTGAATTTTATGTCGAAATTCCGGTATAATACATAATTTTTTTTAAAGCATTTCCTTTGATTTTAGAAATTCTTGCACCACCTCGGCGATTCTTCTCTTTTTCCCGTCTACCTCAAAGTTCAAATGCTGCATCTCAGCATCATCGATGCGTCCTCCCAAACGCGACAGAACATCACCGAGTTTCGGATGTGCCTTCAGTAATTCTTCTCTGATCACTGGCGCAGCATAGTATGGCGGGAAAAATTTTCGGTCGTCTTTGAGCGGTGTTAATTGATATGCTGCGATACGTCCGTCGGTGGCAAAGGCGCAAATCACATCCACTTTTTTGTTGCGAATGGCTTCATACATCAAAGACGGATCAAAATCCAAAACTTCACCAAAATGCAAGCGATAGATTCGGCGGATCCCCGGGTAACCATCGGGTCTTTCCGCAAATTCGGCGGTGAAACCCGCGATGAGCGTATTTGCGTATTTTTCAAGGTCGGATATTTTGTTCCAATTGTTTTGGGATGCATCGGCCTTTCGGACGGTAATGGCATAAGTATTGTTGAATCCGAAAGGTTTGAGCCATTGTAAATCAAACCGTCGATGGTACGTTTTGCTCACATAGTGCAGGGCTTTTTCGGGATTGGTCATCACCGCATGCTTTAGAATCGCGGTCAACGCGGTCCCTGTGTATTCGGCATAAAGGTCGATCTCCCCGTTTATCAGCGCCCCGTGACAGATCATGGTGCCCCCGAGGTTGAACCGGCGTTGAACAATTAAATCGGTCTTTGCCTCGATCAACTGGGCCATGATCTCCCCTAGAATGAGCTGTTCCGTAAAATTTTTAGATCCGATCCTGACGACTTCACGCCCGTAGTCCATTGATGCCTGCAGGCCGGATATCCAATCGGGTTTTGTAAAGTTGGTAACGATTCCGACTAAAATTAAAGCAACCGGCAGCATAAGAGCCGGCAGCCGCATGAATGACTTCGTCGATCTTTTTTTATCCTTTTTCCGTTCCGGACGGAGCGCCCATTCAAAGGCTCCGATGGAAAAGTCGACCATCAAAGCGAGGATTGCAGCGGGAATTGCCCCGAGGAGAATGAGCTTTGTGTTGGCCAGGGCCAGGCCGCGATTAATGAACTGACCCAGTCCGCCGGCGCCGATGAACGCCGACAGCGTGGCAATACCCACGCCGACCACCGCAGCGGTTCGTATGCCGGCTGCAATCACCTGAGCTGCCAAAGGGATTCTGACCATCATGAGCTGCTGGTATTCATGCATGCCGATCCCCTCTGCGGCCTCCATGATTTCGGCAGAAACTTCTTCAAGTCCTGTCAGCGTGTTTCTGGCGATGGGCAGTAGCGCATAGAGGGTAAGGGCGATCAGGGCGGGCATGGCACCGATTTGTTTGAGCAGTGCCAGCAAAAAGACCAGCATGGCGAGACTCGGAATTGTTTGAAGGATGCCGATAAAGCCCATTATCGGTCCACGCAGCCATTTGATTTGATAGATAAGAATCCCCAATGGAATCCCGATAAACATGGCGGCCAGCGTGGAGCATCCCGTCAACATGAGATGTTCTCCGGTTCGAAGCCAGAGTTCGGGCAATCGTTGGAGAACATATGCTATCAAGGCATCAATGTTCATTTCATATACCTTTTTACATCCAGGCCCTCGGCCGCTTGATCGAAAATAAATCTTTTACGAATTGGGTTGCCGGTCTGTTCAAAATATCCTCTTTCGTCCCAATCTGTTCCAGCCCACCATCGTGCAGAATGGCAATGCGGTCTCCAAGGAGCATCGCTTCATGGAGGTCATGGGTGACAAAGACAATGGTTTTTTCAAGTTGATTTTTCAAGGTCAACAATTCCTGCTGGAGCGTTTCACGAGTAAGGGCATCCAAAGCGCCGAACGGCTCATCCATGAGCAAATAAGCAGGGTTTGCGGCCAGGGCGCGGGCAACACCGACCCTTTGCTGCTGACCACCGGACAGTTCATCGGGGAATCTTTGGGCAAAACTTCCGGCCGGCAGCCCGACAAGGTCCAATAGTTCCTCAATGCGTTCTCGTCGAGAACGGGTCGACCACCCGAGGAGCCGGGGTACGATTTCAACATTTTGTTCAATCGTCATATGGGGAAACAGGCCGATCCCCTGAAATACATAACCGATTTGACGACGCAAACTTACGGCATTGTAGTCCAAGACATTCTTTCCGGAAACTTCAATGATTCCTTTGGTCGGTTCTATCAGACGATTGACCATTTTTAGTGTGGTGGTTTTACCACATCCCGATGAGCCCAAAAGTACGAGGGTCTCTCCCCTGTCGACATTCAGAGAAAGATCTTTGACCGCATATGATCGACCGCCGTCAAATGTTTTAAAAACACGGGTTAGTTTGATCATGATCTTTTTAAAACTCGGTTGAAAAAGCCATCGGATATGAAAATAAAATAATCGTTTAGAGAATAAAAATTATATTGATTTATTGATTTATCTGCAGTAATAAATGTTTGAGGTAAAAATTTTTTAACAGGAACAAAATAAAATGTCAACCGACGCTGCCGACCATCTGAATACTAAGGAAAAAATATTTCCGTCCGACAAGACCAAACAAATCATCTTTTCTATCCGCAGGCTTATTCAAGCGAGCGAGCTTTATAGCAAAGAATTGAACAAAAAATACCAGATCAGTGCAGCACAACTTAATTGCATTCTGACGCTCTATGAGTATGGCCCATTGCCGCCGTCTAAAATCGCCCAGCATATGATGGTCAAATCCAGCACCGTCACCGGCGTTGTCGACCGTTTGGAAAAAAAAGGCCTTGCAGAACGAATGCGAAATTCTCCGGATCGCCGCATGATTACCATTCAACTTACCCCAGCCGGAAAGAAATTGGCCGAAAATGCCCCGCCTCCCATCCAACAAAAGATCATTGACGGTCTGAAACAAACCAAAAGCGCCAAAAAGGAGCAGATTGTTAATGCTCTGAACATGCTGACCGGCATGTTGGATGTCCAGGATTTGGAAGTCAAATAGTGTTTTAGATTCACCTTTCTCTCGATTGCGAGCGCTTACGCAACCAGCCATGTCCCGGAAATAAAATCGTGTAACGATTTTATGAAACGCGCCTATGCCGCTGAGTTGGCGAAAGGCTAAAATTCTTATCCCCGCAGCAAGCTGCGGGGCATTTCGGAATTTTTGCCACAGCCCTGAGGGCTGCGGCACCGCACTTTCGCTTTAAATAAGGATCTTATCTTTATTTGAATTCATCCCGCGCTGTATGCAGCGGGGAATTCAAATTTAAAAAAGACTTTACAAAAGATTTTTATTGTTATAATTGTTTCAATCAAAATTATCTTAACTAAATCAATCATAGATGAGATATTGATACCTTTAAAAATGGAAATCAAACCGATTATAGAAAAGGATGCTTTGGCCAGACTCTTGGGCGGTGACGAATTTGATGAAATTCCCCGGTCAACCCGCTCGAAAATAAACCAAATGAACCTTGTGTTTGAAGAACTCGTCGAACCGAATTTGTGCCACCGGAACATGGGAATCGATTCGGTGGAAAAAGGGGCTGTTCTCCTTGAAGAAGGTCAGAAATTTAAAAGTAACAAGCTTTCGAAGACTTTAAAGAATTGTGATGAAATTATATGTTATATCGCTACCTTGGGAGACAGCATTGAAGACAGGATCAACCAGCTGATGCAAAAAAAACACCTGGCACAAGCTTATATTCTCGATGCCATGGCATCTGTGGCTGCAGACAACATGGTGGAAACGTTTCATCAGCAAATGAAGGACGTATATAATGACCAGAACAAACAGGTAACCCTGTGTTTTAGCCCAGGGTATTGCGACTGGCCTCTTACCGATCAAAAAAAACTGTTCGGGATATTCGATTCAAACGAGTTGGACGTCGAACTTACGGATTCCTGCTTTATGAAACCCCGAAAATCCATCTCCGGTGTTTTCGGAATAACACCGCCTGATTCTAATCATAGGGAACAATCTTATAATCCATGTTCGGAATGCAACCGGCCCAATTGTTCTGCACGAAGACTGTAGCATTATAAACATCGTTCCCGGCATCTCTTATAAAAAGTGAGAAAAAAAATGAAAACAAGAAAAGGTTTACCCGGAGGACAATATAAAGTCATCTCCGAAAAAGACATGATGAAGATTCATGAGACCAGTCTCAAGGTATTTGCCGAAGTGGGCGTGAGGGTAAAATTTTCGGAAGCGCTGGCTCTTTTTGAAAAAAACGGCGCAAAAGTCGATAAATCCGACCGTGTGGTCAAAATCCCGCCGGAAATGGTGACAAAGTGGATACAGAAGGCTCCTTCTACGGTATTTCTTTGCGGGCGTGAAGAAAACGGGGATCTGGACTGTGAAATCGGCGGAAACAAGGTATATTTCGGTACCGGCGGCACGGCTTTGAACGTGCAGGAGTCAGGAAGCCAGAATGCCCGAAGTTCAACACTCGAAGACATCGTCGATATGGCTCGTCTGGTGGATGTTCTGGACAATATCCACTTTTACATGCTCAACGTATATCCCAATGATCTCTCCAAGAAAGATGTGGATGTCAATCGCTTTGGCGCAGCCCTGAATCATACCCGAAAACACGTGATTGGTGGCGTTTATACCCCTGAAGGCGTACGAAACGTGATAAAAATGGCGGAATTCATTGCCGGATCTTCCGATAAGCTCAGGGAGCGACCGTTTATTTCCATGGTAACATGCGTTATCAGCCCCCTGACATTGGACGAGACCTATGCCGAGCTCACCATGGAAGCGGCCAGACATCGAATTCCGGTAGTGGTCCCCTCGGAACCGCTGTGCGGGGCCACCAGTCCAATGACGCTGGCAGGGAATCTGGTGATACAGAATGTGGATTCTCTGGCGGGCGTTATGCTGGCGCAAATGACCAGCCCGGGAACCCCTACCCTTTACGGCTGTATTTCCTCCATTACCGATCTGCGAAATATGAAATATCTTTCGGGCGCAGTTGAAATGGGTTTGATGAACGCCGCTGCAGCCCAAATGGCCCAATTTTATAATTTGCCGATCTATGTCACCGCCGGCATGTCCGACGCCAAAGTCAACGATGCCCAGGCTGGTTATGAATCGGCCATTACCAATCTGATGGTTGCCCTGGCCGGCGGCAACTTCATCCATGATGCTGCCGGATTTTTAGAATTCTGTATGACGGCGTCCTATGACAAGCTGGTCATTGACAACGAAATTATCGGCATGGTCATGCGGGCGATAGACGGCATCGAGGTAAACGACGAGACGCTGGCATTTGATCTGATAAAGAAAGCAGGACCCGGCGGGCATTTTATCTCCTCCCGCCATACCCGACGTCATATGCGTTCGGAACTTTACAAACCACTGCTCAGCGACAGGGAAAACCGTGATCGATGGAAGGATGACGGCGCAAAAGATATTCGTCAGCGAGCCGCCGAAAAAGTGCGTGAAATTTTGACAAAACCTCCCCAATCGATTGTCCCTGAAGATGTCAGGGAACGCATTAAACAAGAGATCCCGGGAGTCCAATCATTTATTTTTGAATAATAAGCGTAGAGAAAGGAAAACCATGATTATCGTCGGCGAAAAAATCAATGCCACCATCCCTTTGGTTAGCACGATGATTCAAAATAGAGACGCCCAAAATCTGGCGGCGCTGGCCCAAAAGCAAGCCGCCGCCGGAGCTGACTATATCGATGTCAACGTTGCTGTAGGCGTGGGATCCAGGGAGGATGAAATTTCAGCCATGAAATGGGCCGTTGAAACCATCCAAAAATCAGTGGACGCTCCCCTTTGTTTTGACAGCGCCGACCGGGCTATACTGGAAACGGCATTGGATATGAACGGCGATAGATTCGCCATGATCAATTCCGTCAAAGCAGAAGAAGACAATCTAAAAGAGATCATACCCCTTGCCGTTCACCATAACACGGCTTTAATTGCCCTGGCCATGGACGAGCAAGGAATACCCAAAACCGTCAGGGACCGTCTGTCAGCCTGCGAAAAGATCGCGAAAGCCTGTCAAAAATACGGATTCTCTCTGGATAACCTTTTTTTCGATCCCCTGGTGCTGCCGGTCAGTACAGACATTCGGCAGGGGCGCGTCACCTTGGACACGCTTACACAAATCAAGAAAAACTTTTCCGGTGCACGGACGGTCATGGGGCTTTCCAATGTTTCTTACGGGCTTCCGAACAGAGCCGGGCTCAATTCGGCATTTTTGCATATGGCGATTTTTGCAGGTTTGGATGCAGCCATCATGGATCCGCTGGATCAACAGATTATAGGGGCTGTGAGAACCGCCGAGGTCCTGGCAGGAAAAGATCGTCACTGCCGGCGCTATACCCGGACGTTTCGGCGAAAATAAAATAACAGCAGCATATCTTTGAAAGGAGAAAAACGTGATAGACAGTTTTCGAGAAGGCGTTCTGGTCAAACCTTATAAGCGGCTCGACAGCGAACAGGTAAAATGGCTGGATCAAGCTTCCCTGAACATTTTGGAAGATCCCGGCGTCTGGTGTTACAACGAAAGAGCTGCCGGGCTTTTTAAAACACACGGGGCTAAGGTTTGGGAAGAAAAAGACAAACATAGCACATGTTGGCGGGTCAGCTTCCCCGCAGGACTCATCAAAGAAGCCGTGTCTCATGCTCCCTCGCGCTTTGTGCTGGGCGCCAGGGTACCGGAAAATCGATTGCTGCTCGACGCCGAAGTGCCCCGGGTTTATTTCGGTTCCGGTTCCGAGGCCAATATCTGGATCGAAACGCATATGCAGGAATTTGTGAGCGTTGTCGACAACGGCATCAAATGCAAGGTTCCCCGGTTTGAAGAGCTGCGGGGGAATACATCTTTGCTCAGCCGAGCTGCCAGACTGTGCGAAAGATTAGAGCACCTGGACTTTTTCATCCGCCCCTTGAACATACAGGATCCTGAAATCAGCCCTTCCAATCATGATGTAAACAAGTTTTTTGCCAGCCTGAACAATATGACCAAACACGTGCAAGCGGGATTGACCACGGTAGATGCTTTAAAAGATGTCGTGCGAATGGGTGAGATCATTACCGGCAGCCCGGAGGCGCTCCGGAAAAATCCGCTGTTTTCGTTCATCACCTGTATATTCAAAAGTCCTTTACAAATCGTGGATGATACGGCCGAGAAGGTTTTTGGCATCGTCGAAACCGGCCTTCCCCTGGTCATCTCTTCGTCCCCCCAGGGGGGATCGTCGGCCCCCATACAAGAGCCCGGAATGGTGGCTCAGATCAATGCTGAAATTTTAGCCGGTATCACCCTCACACAGCTCATCAAGCCGGGATTTCCGGTGCTCTATGGGAGCGTACCCGTGCGGGCCCGCATGGACGATCTGCATGATCTTTACGGGTGCCCGGAGTTCAACCAGTATAATATCGATTGCGTACAATTGGCCCGATTCTACAATATCCCGTGTTATTCCACCGCCGGTGTCGGAGATGCCAAGGCGCCGGGGATGCAGGCCACATTCGAAAAACTGTTTACCCATTTTTACATGGCCATGAGCGGGGCGCAGTATATCCACTATGCCTTTGGCCTTTTGGATCGCACCAACAGTTTCTGCCCGGTCCAAGCGGTTCTGGATAACGAACAAATCGGCAAAATCAAACACTGCCTGCGACAGCCTAAAATCGATCCCGACACCATAGAAGAGACGCTCAAGACGGTGAAAAAAGTCATGGCATCACCGTATCGGCTATATGCGCGCCATGTGCGAAAGGCGATGCATGCCGGAGATGTTTCCGAACCGTATCGTTTTGAGGCCAAAGGATTGGAAGACAAAGTCCTGGAAAATGCGCTCAATTACATGGATCGACTCGAACAAGAGCCGGCCGTGCGCATGGGATCCGAAATAGTGGATAAGATCTTCAATGAGGTCCCGGGAATTTTGCCGAGCCTGAAACAGACCGTATAAGTCGAAGCCATCTCAAAATTAGGATTTTCAGTCGAGATCAAGGCGAGGCCGAGGATCAACCCGCAGGCATACTTCAGTATGTCGAGGACTTGAGACGAGGGCTCAACGCCGATATCGGATGAAAAGACTTTTTTGAGATGGCTTATAGATATTTTTTCATCCTATATTAAGCGATCGTCGAAGATATTTTTTATCTTCTTTTGAAAATGAAACGCTCGGTTTAGATGCAGCTATACCAAAGAGGAGAACACACACATGGACAATCAGACTCTCATTGAAAAAATTGCGTTTAACATTGTACAAGGCCGTGTCGAGGCGGAAGATGAAGGCTTTGACGAAGGTTTCGAAGGACAGCCTGCAGTCACTGAACTGGTCAAAGAAGCCCTTGATGCCGGAATAGACGCCAAAGACATCGTCATCGATGGGCTAACCCGCGCAATGGAAATCGTGGGTGAGAAATTTGAGCGCGAAGAATACCTCATCCCGGATATGCTGGCTTCGGCCGAATGCGTCGGGGTTGCCATGGACATCATGAGCCCGCACCTTTTGAAAGCCGGGGTAAAAAGTAAAGGAAAGTTCATAATTGCAACGGTAGCCGGGGACCTTCATGATATCGGAAAGAACATCGTATCGATCATGATCAAAGGCGCAGGCTACGAGGTTATTGATCTGGGAGCGGATGTGCCGACCAGCGCAATTGTTCAGGCTGTTAAAGAAAATCAGGCATCTTACCTGGGGCTCTCGGCCCTGTTGACAACCACCATGTGGGAAATGAAAGAAGTGATCAATAGCCTTAAAACGGAGGGGCTCGATCATCAGGTGAAAGTCCTCATTGGAGGCGCGCCCACCTCAAAATCTTTCGCCGAACAGATCGGCGCCGACGCCCATTGCAAGGATGCCTTCGATGCTATCGATACATTA
>JAJDND010000166.1 GCA_022340885.1 Desulfobacterales bacterium
GCTTTTAAGCTGTCAGAAAGAAATCGGTCCTTGACGCCTTAAAACCGACGAGAATTACCTTATCCACTAATAGGCATGTTGTCAATGTCAAGAAATCTCGATTCACGATTCCGGATCGAAGCGTGTTCATATCAATTGCCGAAGGTGATATGTATTTCGTGTTGTTGAACCTTAAAACCTGTGATAATTTAATAAATATGCTCGCTTTATGCCAAGTCATTTCCTAAGGTTTTTAATTCGGCTTCGAATTTGTTAAAGCAGGGTGCGTGAATCAGATGTCAAGACCCCGGACCGGAAACTAAATTAACTGAAGGTATGCTAAATGAATAAGGATACCCCAGCATCCGAACGGACCTGCCAGGTTTGCGGCAAAAATGCCACTCAGGCAGATCTCATCACCGCAAGCGCAGTAAGGCCTGTTATTGCTAAACGAATCATGCAGGTATATCCCAAGTGGTCTGCCGATGGGTTCATCTGTGTGGATGATCTGAACCAATTTCGATATGATTATATTCGGTCGCTTATCGAAACCGAAAGAGGTGAACTATCCGATTTGGAAAAAGAAGTTGTAGAGAGTTTGGCCAAAAACGAGATTCTCTCCACGCATCTTGATCAGCAATTTGAGTCAAAGTTGACCTTCGGTCAGCGTCTGTCAGACAAAATGGCCAGTTTCGGGGGGAGTTGGGGGTTCATCATTATCTTTGCTTGTGTTCTGATACTCTGGATATCCATCAACTCATTGCTCTTGACTCTCAAACCCTTTGATCCATACCCGTTCATTCTTTTGAATCTCATTCTATCCTGCCTCGCTGCCATACAAGCCCCCATTATCATGATGAGTCAGAACCGACAGGAAGCAAAGGATCGACTTCGGGCTTCCTATGACTACCAGATTAATCTAAAAGCAGAGCTCGAAATTCGGCAGCTTCACCAGAAACTTGATCACCTGCTGTCTCGCCAATGGGAGCGTTTGATTGAAATTCAAGAGGTCCAGATCGAGCTCTTAAACGAAATGCGGGGATCCCAGAGGCCGTCTAATCAAGGATAGCCCATCACGGCCGACCCAAAATATCAGTTTACTTTGTATTTATAAAACCGGTCTTCGCCGGCAATGCGGGATCTTCGATGGATTCGGATGCTTTACTCTCTAACCTTTTTGGCGCGATTTTGGATATAGGCATCACGAAAGGCGGAATATGGATCGATGGCGGATTCCTTGAGCGATTCGTAATCTCCGATATGAAACGATGTGGTGTTCACTCTTTGATAGGCGGCGATTCCGATTGCCGCTCCAACCGGTCGGACATAGGCCACCGGATTTAGGAACAGATCGCCGGTCAACCCCACGGTATCGCGCAGCGTGGACGGTCCCACAAGCGGCCATACGATATAGAACCCGTTGCCTATGCCATATGCCCCTAGCGTCTGGCCGAGATCCTCATCCTTGGTTTTCAGTTGAGGATAATTATCGGCAGGATCCGCAAAGCCCAGCATCCCCGCCGTGGTGTTTATGACAAACCGCGCAACTTCAGTGCCCGCTGAATGAAATTTCCCCTGCAGTACACAGTTTACCAGACGGACCGGCATGATCAGATTGTCGAAAAAATTCCTCACTGCGATTCTGAGGCCGGCTGGGGCCACGTATTTGTATCCTTTGGTCACCGGTTTGAGCACCCAAAAATAAAATTTATCGTTGAAGTGATACATGACACGGTTAAAGGGCTCAATGGGGTCCGCCACATGAACGGTACCTGCCTTTGCTTCTGCATAGAGCGTGTCGAGTTCTTCATTGGAAAGACCGGGCGTCTTATTTTTTTCTTCCGGCGGTTTTTGGCCCTCCGGCATGGAAGGCGGATCACTGTGTCGCGGGGAAGATAGGGTTAAGGGTTCAACAGAAGGTGTCCGGGCGCTGTTGTGGGCACACCCGGTCATAAACACAGCCAGCACGATAAGTACAATTAACGCATATCTCATTGTTCTTCGACGCCTTTCTCTTTTTTCTGCTGTTCGACCTTTTTTTTCAGGACTGAGACCAGATCGTCGATGGAAGAGTTGGCCAGGAATCTTTCGAATTGATCCCGGTAGTTCCCCAAAAGACTCACGCCTTCGACGTATACATTGAAAATTTTCCAATGTCCATCCTGTAACCACATGCTGTAATCCACCGGCGTTTCAACCGAGTCCCTTATTATTTTGGTCATCACCCGGGCTTTGGATTTGGTGAACATTTCCTGTTTCAAAAAGACCACTTTTTCATTATGATATGCACTTTGTATCTTTTTGAAATAAAGGTTCCCGATAAATTCGGTAAACACATTGGTGAATTCTTCTTGCTGTTTGGGTGTAAATTCGGACCAGCGGTAACGGCTGATGGTCCCTCTGGCGATGGCCTTGAAGTCGAAAATTTGTCGGGCGATGCCCCACATTTTTTCCCGCTGCAGCGCTTTTTTGGAGGCGGCATGATACCGGGGATCCTTCAGAATCTTAACGATCTGATCTACCGGCCCTTTAAGTACATCCATAGGTTGAGCGGCATGGGCCAAACGAATCGTTCCGAAAACAATGAGGATTAATGCCCAAGATATTGTTTTTATATTCATTTCGTGCCTCCGAACACATATTTGCTGATCAGTGATTCTAAATCTACGGCTGATTCGGTCTCTGTTATCAGACCACCCGGTTTGAGAAGCGTTTCCGAGTTTCCCGGGACAAGTTCGATATATTTATCTCCGATTAACCCCGAGGTTTTAACTGCAGCAATGACATCGTCGGACAACTTCAGGCCTTTTTGTATTTTCAACTCGACCACGGCAACGAGTCTTTTCGGATCCAATTTAATTGAATAAACCTTTCCGACATGGACACCCGCCAGTTCAACATGTGCGCCGGCGATCAAACCTGATACCGATTGAAAACGGGCATATACAGGATAATATTTATCTCCTGTCCACTCCATTTTTCCGAGACGGATGGAAAGATACCCCACGCATATGATGCCGATGATCATAAAAATGCCGACCGCCGCTTCAATGGATGTTTTTTTCATTTAAACCCCTTTTACTTTAATCAACAGACCTTGAATTCATAAAACATGTTTTGCATGGACTGTGTCTGTAATAGCATTTGTTCATAAGACCCCCCCTTTTGTCCTTCCTTAAAGCTTGCGCTGATGAAAAGACATAGACCAGAGTGAGGCGTCAATCCAAAAATATCTTTTCCCAAGATCCGTCCGGCCAGCTTTTCGCATAACCCTTGCGTCTGTTCTCTATCGATATTCGGCAGCAAAAGGAGGATTTTATCCAATCCGAACCGATAACACGTATCGGTAAAACGGGTGATGGTTTGCAGCTCATTTGCCAAATTTGTTATGATGGTAAGGCCTGCCGTCGGTCCCAGTTTTTCATTGATCTCCTCTAAGTTTTCAACCTTGAAAATGATGATGGAAAAAGGCGTATGATACCTCTGAAGTCTGGCCATTTCTTCTTTTATCCGTCTTTCTCCCTGGAAATGGCTTTCAATTCCGGATATTTGTTTATGCCCCCGTTCCAGGCCGTGGATAAAGTTCTGCACCATGGGATCCCATGTCTGCTGAATCTTTTCGGGACTTCCTTCAAACACGATTCTACCTCCTTCCAGCATCGCTACCCGCTGAGAGATGTAAAAGATATCCGGAATTTCATGGCTCACCACGACCCCCGTAAAGCCAAACTGCTTCTGATAATCGGAAATCATTTTGTGCACCGCATTTTTTCGTACAGGGTCCAACCCGGTTGTCGGCTCGTCGAAAAGAACGATTTCCGGGTCCGTTACCAAAGCTCTGGCAAGCGCCACCCGTTTTTTCATCCCTCCGGAAAGCTGAGAAGGATATTTCTCGTCGACGCCCTGAAGATCCAACTGATCCATTTTCTTACGGACGAGATTATTTATCTCCGCTTTTTTTAAAGGCGTTTTTTCTTTTAATGGAAGGGCGATATTTTCGAATACCGTGATGGAATCGAACAGTGCCGTGCCTTGGAAAACATAGCTAAATTTTTTTTTAAACGCTGTTTTTTCTGATTTTCGCATTTCCGACAGCAAACGGCCCCGAAACAGAATTTTCCCTGAATCCGGTTCCATAAGACCGATAATATGTTTCAGCAGAACGCTTTTTCCGACACCGCTTTTGCCGATGATGGTGGTGACCTGCCCTTCAAGAATGCTCAGGTCCGCACCGGTAAGTACTTTATTATCTCCGAACGCTTTATAAATGTCTGACAGTTGAATCAGCGGAAGTTCCATTTTTGTCCTAAATTAGAAAAGATGTCATTACATAGTCGACGATCAGCACAAGGACGCTTGAGATAACGACTGCGGAAGTGGTGGAAAAACTGACCCCTTTAGCGCCAAACCCTTCGGCACGCATGTGCGTATAATATCCCTGAAAACAGCAAATTGTAACCACGACTACCGCAAACGCCAACGACTTGTAAAATCCGCCGGCAATATCTTTCATTAACACGCTTGTTTGTGCCCTGTAAAAATAGATGGCCGGATCGATACCGAGCAGCACGGAACCGGTCATGTATCCTCCGAAGATGCCGATAACGTCAAAAATGGCGGTGAGGAGGGGAAAGCTGATCAGTGCGGCGGCAATTCTCGGGCTGATGAGAAACCGCAAGGGATTGATATCCATGGTTTCGAGCGCATCTATTTGTTCGGATATGCGCATTATCCCAATCTCCGCCGCCATGGCCGAACCCGCCCGGCCGATCACCATAATGGCGCTGAGAACCGGACCCAGTTCCCGTATTAGGGACAGCGCGACAGCCGCCCCAAGTAATCCCTCGGAACCAAATTTTACGAGGGTGTAATATCCTTGAAGACCCAGAACCATCCCGGTAAACGCGCCGGTGAGACATATGACCAAAATGGACTTTGTGCCGATAAAGTAAATCTGTTCTATGATTTTGGACATCTGCAGCGGAAGCGAAAAAATAAGGAGAAAACCTTTAACAAAAAAAATCGCGATTCTTCCCAATTCCCGGATAATAAAAATGGCCCACCTTCCAATAGCCGAGGCTGGAAGGAGCGCGGTTGCGAGGGCGTTTTGCTCAGTCTTTTTCATTATAAACAAGTAATTGTAATATACAGGTGCTTTATTTGTGAAATTAAAATTGACGGTTTCGTAATGGACAATGCATCAGGGTTTTTGAAAAAGGGTAAGCATCTGTGAATACATTGTAAAGATACCACACATATTTCCGATTAAACATCATCGTCAAACTTATCGTTATGGGTTGTCAATGTCTTTTCAAATAAATTGAAAAAAATTATATATAAGTTAAGGTAAAATTCAGCATTTATGTGAAACGGATGCTTGACGGACGATTAAAAGATGTCATATTCATAGTTGTTATTTTTGCTTTCAGTATTTATCGAACAAAAGAAATCAAGTTGGATCTGCGATCGATAGACTTTTGAATGTTCAAAACAGCACACCAACCGTGATGAAAAACTTTCAGCCCTCAATACGTTTATGTTTGTTTATCATAATGGTTTTATTCGGTCTGGCGTCGATGGCTCGGGCGGCGGTACCCAGGAGCCTTGGAAACAAACAAAGCCCTGCCGCGGTGAACCCGCAGAAACCATTGCCCGAAATCGATTCCGCCGACATCGAGCTGAAGCTCAAAGATGTCAAAAACCGGTTGGCGGAATCCGAAGCTTCGGAAAACGAACAAACTGCCCGTCAATTGGGAATAACGCTTTCTCAGCTGCAGGAGCGTACATCAAAGCTTCGGGAATTGGACAGCGTCTACCAGCGACTCTTAACTTCCTTAAAGAAAGAGAAAATTTTAGAAAAAGAAGAAGCGCTTTTGCTGAAGAAAGAAGAAACCCGTCAGCAGATATCCCTTTCCAAAAATCCGCCGTATTCTTTGAGTTTTTATGACACGATCCTTGATAAATTGATTTCCGACGACAATCGAAAAGAGACTGCTGTTTTGGGGACCAGATTGGCGGATAAGGCATTGGAGGATGCAAGATCTAAGCTGGATGAAAGCCGGCAGAACTTGCGAAAACGCAAAGAAGAACTGGCGGCAATAGCGCCCGGAAAAGCTGCTGCGAAACTGAAGTGGGCGTTCGCCCAGGCGCAACTGGAATTGGAAATTTCCCAGGCGGTTTTCGATTTGCAAAGGGAAACCCTGCAGAATCTTGCAGTAGAGGTTCGTCTTTCCAAGCAATATTCGGCCGTTACGCAGCAGACCCTCATTTGGGTGAGGCAACACCTTCATTTTGACAACGCCGATCTGCAAAAACAGATCGAAGCCATCAATCGAAACAGGGATGAACTCCAAAAACGATTAAAGGATCAACTCGGCAAACAGGTCAAGGTGGAAAGTGCCTGGTTCCATGCACAGGAAAGACTCGCGAATGTCAGAAATAAGAAAGAGATGACATTGGCCAAGGCGAGATTAGAGACTGCCGATGCCGAGCGTGAAGCGTCCCAACGACTGTTGGAACAATCAGAGGATATGCTGAACCTTTTAAATCAACAGGAGCAGGTGTGGAAAAATCGTTACGCAATTGTCAAAGGCGGTGTGGATCCAAAAGAAATCGATACGTGGAAAAATGACATTGAGGCCGGAAAAGCAAAAATCGAACGCGTCGTGCGGCTTCAGGAAAGCTATCAGAACAGTCTCCAGCCTCAAATTACATCCGTGGAAAAACTACTGTCGGATCAGGGATATTCGAAAGATTTGCGGCGCTTGCTGGAAAATCAGCTGAGTGCGCTAAGACAGGCGGAAAAAGGCGGTCTCGAATACTTGTCGATGCTCCAAGCCACCTTACAGTTGAGCCAGCGATTTCTGGATGAGATTGCCAATCGACGTCAATATATTAATTTGTGGACAGAATTTGCCGAAGTAACAAAGAAAATTCAGAACATATGGAATATGGAGCTGTGGGTGATCGATGATCATGGGGTGACCGTCAAGAAGCTGGTCATGGCCCTGATCCTATTGATCATCGGACTTGTGTTTATCAAAAAAATCATTGCGTTATGGATTCGACGGCTATTGGTACGCACCCACATGAAAGAAACAACGGCCGCGGCCGTTGAGAAGATCATCAATTATTTTACCGTATTTTTAATCGTTCTCTTTGCCCTGCGCGTGGTCAACATCCCCCTGACATTGTTTACATTTCTTGGTGGCGCCGTTGCCATCGGCGTGGGTTTCGGTGCGCAGAACCTGATCAATAATTTTATCAGCGGTTTTATCATCATGGCGGAACAACCGATAAAGATCGGGGACCTGATCGAAATCGAAGGGAACTTTGCCATGGTGGAAGAGATCGGCGCACGGTGTACACGAATCCGCACCGGTGGCAATGTCCAAATATTGGTGCCAAACAGCAGTTTTCTCGAGAAAAACATCATTAACTGGACCCTTTCGGATAAAGAGGTCAGGGCGCAGATTACAGTAGGGGTAATCTACGGGTCTCCGGTTCGTGAAGCAGAGCGTATATTGCTTCAGGTTGCCGATGAGCATAAACGGGTGAGAAAGGTCCCAAAACCTTTTGTACTCTTTAACGATTTCGGGGACAGTTCGCTGATATTCGATCTTTACTTCTGGATCAGCATGAACCGTATCATGGATCGGCGTATCATTGAAAGCGATATTCGTTTCCGTATCGATGAACTGTTTCGCGAAGCAGGGATCGTTATTGCATTCCCCCAAAGGGATATCCACATCGACACGCCTAAGCCTTTGGAGTTTCGGATTTTAAAAGGCCCAGACGCTTCCGGTTCAATTCCAAAGGGATAATTCCCGGTTCTCCGGGGCGCAGGATCAATTACGCTGACTGTACATCAATAAAATTATTTTCCGAACCGAATCGATTGGTGCGTGTCTGACTGTTTTGCGGATCATTTCGCCATTGCCCATCCACCATAAAGCGATATTCGTAAGTTCCGGGAAAAAGGAAGGTCACTTTTTCCCATATCCCGCTTTTATTTTTTTTCATGGGATGGATTTTGGGATTCCACTGGTTGAAATCCCCCAGTAATATAACCTCTTTGGCATCGGGAGATGCCAAAGAGAAGGTTACCCTGCGCCTTTTGGGTTTGCGTTCCGATTTTTTTGCGGTCATGAATTGCCTCCTCTATTAAAAAAGTTTATCGACCACTGATATGCAGGGTCATGTAACGGCCTACAGCCATTGTTTTTTTTTGAAGTAACCGATCATAATACCGGCAACGACGACAATCAAGGCCCAGACCATAAAATACCCCCACCGCCATTCAAGTTCCGGCATATATTTAAAGTTCATGCCGTAAATCCCGGCGACAAATGTGATCGGAATGAATATGGTCGCGATAATCGTCAACACTTTCATGATCTCGTTCATTTTATTGCTCACGCTGGAAAGGTAAATATCCAGCATGCCTCCCAGAACATCCCGATACGATTCAATGGTGTCGATAACCTGTATGGTGTGGTCGTAAACATCTCTGAAATAGACATGCGTTTGTTCTCGAACCAGGGCGGATTCATTCTTTACCAGGCCGTTTATGATTTCCCGGATGGGCCAGATGTGTTTTCGTACATAAATCATTTCTTGCTTGAGACCGTGGATGATCTCCATGGTGCTGCTGGTGGGGTCATCCATGAGTTCCGCTTCAAGATCTTCAATTTTATCCCCCAATGCATCCAGGATGATAAAATAATGATCCACAATGGCATCGATGAGGGTATAGGCCAGATAGTCGCACCCTGATTTCCGAATCCGGGTCTGAGGTTTCCGGATTCTCTCCCTGACGAGATTGAAAACATCTCCCGGAACCTCTTGGAAAGTTATCAAGAAATTCGGCCCCAGAACCAGGCTGAACTGTTCGGAACGAACTTTTTCGGCTGCCTTGTCATAATCGAGCATTTTCAAGACAACGAAAAGCAGATTTTCGAATTCTTCGGCCTTCGGCCGCTGACCGGTATTTAAAATATCTTCCAGAACCAGCGGATGCATATTGAAATGCCGGCCTGTTTTTTCGATAACGTCGATATCGTGCAAGCCGTCGATATTGATCCAGGTTGTCGTGGGCAGATCTTTGAGGGGAAACGCTTCTTCAACGGTTTCGAGCAACCGTTCCTGAAAATGTACTTCATCGAAGTCGATAAGGGTAATTCTGGTTTGTTCGATTTTCTTTTCCCCGATATGGACCAGTGTTCCCGGGGAAGTCCCTGCTTTCTTGACATGTCGCTTGATGAATTTCGGCATAACGAAGCATTTCCTCCATTGGATCAGAATCAGGGTTTTTGTCTTTAGGGTTTAAGGCGTTTTAAATGTCAGTGTCGGCGTTAATCGTCATTGACCGCGCAGTCGGTGGGGGCGAAAGGCAACATCGATACCCTCGATTTCAAATCAGTATAACCGATAATTTGTAAATGTCAAATTTTGAAAAGAAGCTTTCCATTCCATATTATTGGTTGACTGAAGCAAGGGTGGAGAATAATATACGGATGTGGCGAACAGGTTTATTAAGACTCCAATTTCCTTAAATTTAAATAGTCGCGGATAAAATAAATCATGTCGGCAAAACTCAATTTTCAACGAAGATTTTCAGCATTACTGGTTTACGGCAGGCCTCCGCTTGTTTTTGGCGGAATGCTTTGTGCGTTTGCGGTCATGTGGACTCGCAGTCCCATTCTCTATACCATAGGCGTGATGCTGCTGGTTATTTCCATGAGTTTTGACCTGATCGACGGGTGGCTGGCCACCCGTTTTCATCTTCACTCGACATTGGCACATCTTGCCGACCGGGTTATGGATAAGATTGTCTATTCGACGATTTTTCCATTGGTGGCGGTGGGCGCCATGTGGCGTCTTCTGTTTACTTCGGTCGCCGGCAGCAAAGCGGAATTGCTTCACGCTATCTTTGTTTTGATACTTTGCGTAACGGTTCTGATTCGCGACAATTTTGCCAATTTTATGCGGTTTTTCGCCATGCGCACGGGACCGGAACCGGAGGTTAAAGAGTTTACGCGGCTTAGAACCATTGTGGCTGCTCCTGTGGGTACGCTCCTGTATGCCCATGCTTTTTTTGTCACCGGCGGACCGGATTTCAAGATTTACAACTGGGTTTCCCACCTGGGGAATCTGCCCTTGCGCGTTTTATTTTTAATAGAGATCATCTTCTTGATCATTAATTTCGGATCTATCGCTGCATATTGCCGGAAATACGGCAGCTATTGTCTGGACGAAATCTGCGACGAGGATGAGCGACTGCGGCGGCACATATTGTCTTTCTTCCCCAACACATTGACCATTATGAATGCGATGATGGGGCTTTTGGCAGTGCTTTTTGCCTATCAAAGCCGTATTCGCGAGGCCTATCTTTTTTTGATCGGCGCAGCGATCTTCGACAAACTCGACGGGGCCCTGGCACGCAAACTTGGGCTGACGGAACCTTATGCCGAAAAGGAGCCGTCACGGCGCATCAGTTTCGGCGGCATTCTTGACGACATCGCCGATGCCATCAGTTTTTGTATTGTTCCGGCCTGGATTTTTTATTTGTCGCTAAAGGGGGTGTCGGATCCCTTGATCCTGCAACTTCCGGCGGGGTTGGTTGCATGGATTTACATACTATTGGGGATTTCGCGGTTGGTTTATTTTACATTTGACCGAACCCCTATCCCTGGATTTTTTAAGGGCATGCCGACGCCTGCGGCGGCATTGCTGGTAACGGCACCATTGATCATGTTCAATCAGACCATTGGTGAGGCATCGGAATGGACCCGCTACTGGGGCGTTTTCTGTTTCGGTTTGATGATTTTTGCGGCGATTATGATGAATCTTTACCGGGTGCGTTATTTACACCTCGGCCGTTTTATGGACAAACATTTCTGGTTCGGTCGTTTGAATGTGATGCTGCTGATTGTCTCAATATTTACACCCTATCTTGGATATGTCGCTTTAATTTATATGATTTTTTACGTCCTTTCACCGTTGATTACCCGGCGTCTTTTGCCGAATCAAACAGAAGCTGCTGAGTTTTATGGTTCCAACGCTTCAAAAAATTGATTGTTCTACATACCGCCGGTCCCAATGAGAGGCCCAAAAGCGCGAATAAAATCAGACTCAAAGGATTCGGTTGTCAATCGATAAAGGAGGTTTGTATGAAAATGTTTCGAAAGCCCGCGTGGATGGCAGCGGCGCTCTTGATGATCGCCCTGTTTGCCTGTGTGACCATAAATATTTATTTCCCAGCAGAGAAAGTTGGATCCGCTGCCCAGGATATTGTAAATGATATCCGTGGGAAAAACCCTTCTCAAAATAAAAGCCAATCTGAAACCCAGGAAAAATATTCTCTTGGAGTCAGATTTGCTTTATCTCCCGTCAGCGCATGGGCCGAAGACGTGACCACCATTTCCAATCCCACTATTCGTGCGCTCAAGGAAAAAATGAAATCCCGTTTCCAGGTATTGAAGCCGTATTATGAGAAAGGTGCCCTGAAAGAAGGCGATAACGGCTACCTTTCCGTGGCAAATACCGCCGGGTTGAACCTGAAAGAGAAAAGGGATCTCAACGGCCTTGTGGATGCTGAAAACAATGATCGCAGAACACTCTATTCGGCGGTTGCCAAAGCATTGAAAATAGATCCCAGTCAAATCGACCGGATTGCGCGGATTTTCGCCAAAGAGTGGCAGAAGCCGGTTCGGTAAATTTCTCAATTGAGGCGTTTATGGAAAAATTTTTTTCATATATAGATACCTTGCCTGAGAAACTCGGCATAAAGGGTGAATACTTTGATCTGGCATTCAAAGTGCTGGCACTTGTTGTCGTAGCATGTCTGGCATGGGTCATATTAAAACGCATTTTGTCGTCCATAGAGAAAAAAACTGAAGAAAACAATTTTCTCAAAATCGACATTCAGATTTTCGATGTTTTTCGAAAAGCGGTGTTTTATGGGCTGGTGCTGGTGGTCGGTACTTATCTCATCAGATTGTTCAATATGTTGTTTTTGGAAAATACCTTTCATGCAATAATGATCGTGGTGCTGGCAACGCCTGCAAAGAACGGACTGTTAATCCTGCTGGATTATGTTGAAATGAATGTCATCGAAAAAACAAAGACCAAAATCGATGATATCGTTTTCGATCTTCTCAAGAAATTCTCAGGAGCCATTATCTATGCGACGGCGGTCATTATGGCGCTGGACACGCTGGGCATCAACGTCATGCCTTTTGTCGCGGGAGCCGGGGTGGTCGGTATTGCCGTCGGCTTTGCCGCCAAAGACACCTTGTCCAATCTTATCGCCGGCGTGCTCCTGATCATTGACCGGCCCTTTGAAGTGGGCGACCGGATCGAGGTGTGGAGTGCTCCGGTGGGAAGCGCCACCTGGGGCGATGTGATCGACATCGGTTTGCGCGCCACCAAGATTAAAACCACGGACAATATTGTGATCATTATTCCCAACAACGAAATCATGAAACGGGATATCGTCAACTACACCATAATTTCAACGAACATCAGGGTTCGCATCAACGTTGGTGTGGCCTATGATGCGGATATCGAGAAGGCAAAGAAACTGGTCCTTGACGTAGCGAAAGCCGTAGATTGGATTTCAACATCACCGGCACCCAAAGTAGTGGTCAGAAACTTCGGCGAATCATCGGTGGACCTTCAGTTGAGGGTATGGATTCATGACGCGCGAAAACGAATGGATACCATTTCTTATCTCACCGATAAAATCAAGACCGCTTTTGATCAGCACGGTGTCGAAATTCCCTATCCAAAACGAGACATTACCATCACCCAGCGGCCCATAGGGAATGCGGGAACCCGTGAAACGGCATCGAATGATAAACTTCTTGATTTAAAATGATATGCAAGTTATTATTTAAAGTTTAGCAAAGCCGTTTAAAACAATTTATTTTCAAAAGATGAGAAACCGGCGTTTAATCTGATATACGAAAAAATATTTTTACTTTTAACGCCTTATGAAACTCACGATAAACGAAGTTGCTCAGAGTCTTCGTGTCCCGGTCAGCACGGTGGATCGGTGGATTCGTCAGGGCAGGATACCCATACAAAGAACCGACAACGGTTACCTTGTCGATGAATCGACGTTGGAAAAATGGGCCAAGATGTACAAACTTCCGTTTTCATTGCCTAAGAAAGCAAGCGATGCAAAGCGGCAGACACCACCGGATAATCTTTTGCCGGCAATGAAGCGGGGGGGGCTTTTATATAATATTAAAGGAGATGATAGGGAGACGGCGCTGAAAAATGCTGTCGATAACATTCACTTTTTATCCGACAATATCAAAGACGCGATGTATCAGGGGTTGCTAGAACGGGAGCATCTGACATCGACGGGCGTCGGCAAGGGGGTTGCCATCCCCCATCCCCGCACACCTTTAAAGGATTTGATTTCGAATGCGATAATCGCCACCTGCTTTCTCGCGGTGCCCGTTGATTTTCATGCAATAGACGGCAGACCGGTGTTTGTAATGTTCATCCTTTTGAGCCCGTCAACCAAATCCCATTTACATCTTCTTTCAAGACTTTCTTTTTGTATTCGTGAAAACGCATTTGTGGATTTTTTAAAAACAACTCCAGATTCAACGACGTTTTTTTCGAAGATTGCTGATTTTGAAAACCGGTTTGCAATAGGAGATCGTAATTAGGTAATGGTAACATGCGCATTTTAAGATGGTGGCGCTATCCCGGGAACTGGCCGATTTTTCGATTTGATGATCGACTCCTGCTCATATTGATGGCTGTCATTGTAGGTATTTTTTCCGGATTGTCCTCCGTGGTGCTCAATCGAAGCCTTTTGATCATGTCCGAGTGGCTTCATCGTTACCAGCATTTCTGGTGGTTCTTTGCCCTGCCTGCCGCCGGCGCTGCTCTTTCTTCTTTGTTTTTGGAAAAAGTGGTCAGAGAGGGGGCCGGTCACGGCGTCCCTGAAGTGATTTACAGCGTATCCCGGTACGGCGGTCTTTTGAGACTCCGTTCAAGCGTCACGCGGCTGGTATCGAGTTGTCTGACCATCGGCAGCGGCGGTTCTGCCGGGCCCGAAGCACCGGTCGTTATCAGCGGCGCAGCCATCGGCTCAAATATCGCCAAGTATTTTTCATTGAATGATCGCCAGCGGGTAGCGCTGGTAGGGTGCGGCGCCGGAGGCGCGATCGCCTCCATTTTCAACGCCCCCATCGCCGGCATGGTTTTTGCCGTTGAAGTCATCGTGGGCGAATGGAAATCGGTCAATATCGTGCCGATCGCCATAGCTTCGGTGGCCGGCGCGGAAATCTGCCGCCTTCTTCAAGGCAATCAGATCCCTTTCGGGCATCATGTATTCAAGATCGATTTTTTGAATATCGTCGCCAGTCTTGGTCTGGCCGTTCTTTCGGCAGCAGCCACCATTCTTCAGACGCGCATGCTCAGATCCATGCATACCATATCCCATAAGGTGCCGGCGCCGATGTGGGTTCGAGCCGCCATCGGCGGATGCATGGTGGGTATTATCGGTCTTTATCTTCCGGTGGTTCTGGGGGAAGGGTACCATTGGACCGAAATTCTGATTGAAGGAAGATACGGTCAAATTCTCACAATCGTGGCGTTGGCATCGTTTGCAAAGATCGCCGCCACTGCGTTGACGCTGGGATGGGGCGGATCCGGGGGAATATTCGCCCCCTGTTTGGTGATTGGAAGCCTGGTCGGTGTGACGTACCATCATCTGCTGGTATTGTTTTGGCCGTCCATATCATGGGTCAACGAAGGATATTATGCGCTACTAGGGATGGCAGGTCTGATCAGCGGTATGCTCCAGGCGCCGTTGACGGGAATTTTTTTGATCGTCGAAATAACCGGCGGCTGGCAAGTCATCGTCCCTTTAATCATCGTGTCGGTGGTGACGACCACGATTTGCCATTATTTTGAGCCGGCATCTTATTATTTAAAAGATCTTGTGGACCACGGGCACCTGTTGAGGCCGGGTACCGATGAACGGATTTTATCTGATCTAAATGTCACGGAGCTCCTTGAACAGGATTGTGTCACCGTCCATCCAAGCATGCTGTTGCGGGATTTTGTCGACATTATTAAACATTCGCATCGAAATTATTTTCCGGTGGAGGATGAAAAGACCGGTGATTTCCTGGGGATCGTTCATTTGGATGATATTCGGCCCTATCTTTTCGATCCGGTGATGTACGATACTGTTTTTTTGGGCCAAATCATGAGGACACAAGTCGAAGTGGTTCATCCGGATGACGACGTGTTGGATGTGGTTCGGAAAATGGATGTAAAGGGCCTGTATTCCATACCGGTGGTGGTGAACCACAAATATCTGGGGCTGATTTCCAAGGCAACGATTTTGGATCAATATCGGAAAGAACTTATGGTTCAATGCCATCTACTCTAAGCGGCAATCCGGTTCGTCGAACAGACGACAGGAGCGAATGGAGGGGTATTAAATGGATCATCAATTGCTTCATATTTTTAGAAATAATCCTCTTGGGAGAGAAACCCTGCTTCAATCGATTTATTTTTGCAAAAAAGTCGGGGCCTTCCCGGTGATATATATTCCCAAGACAACTAAATTTTTAATGTATTTTGATAACGACGTGGTCCAGGTGGATCTGGACAAATCCTATCTCGACGACGGGGATACGGCCCAGCCACATGCCGCCGAGATTTTGACGCAAGCCGGGCTGGAGCCCAGGTTTCTGGAACCGAAGCATTATACGGCTTCAACACTGCCGGATATTCATACCGGTTTTAATTATATGTGCTGTCCCAGAAGCATCAGCGACATGTCTTCAAAAATCGGTATCGGATATATCGGCCCCCGGGTGAGGCGGATTGTAAAGTCCGCCCGATTTCCGGTGCTCATCGCAAGCCCTGTCTTTAAGCCGTGGAACAGCATCGCGGTATTTTTCGGAGGTTCTGTCAATGCGGTCAAAGCACTCCGGCTGGGATTTCATATTGCACGGGTTTCGGGCCTGCCGTTGGAGATTTTTACTCAGATCGGCAAGTCCTCAAAGGAAGAATATCAACGAGTGGTCAAAGACAGAAATCTTGAAAAAGATGTGGATCAATACGTCACGCAATGGCATTATTTTGAAAACAATAATTTTGAAAACCATCTATACGAGGTCCCCCATGATGCGCTCGTCATTCTGGGCGCTTACGGACATGGCGTCATCAAGCATATGGTCGTGGGAAGCAAATGGGAAACGATACAGGAGACCCTCGGCAACAATCTATTGGTCGTCGGCCCCAATTTTGTGGCATGGCGATAAATTGGCGTCCCGCACATTTTACTGTTCCAACGTTCCACGGCAAGCAAAGCGAACTAACTTGTGACAAAAAGATCTTTCCTCGTTATCCATTACGGAGCGCTGGGGGATGTTGTCGCTGCCTTCCCAGCACTTTTAAGAATCAAAGCAGCATACGGTCCGATAACCATGGTCTGCCAGAATCATATCGGAGCGCTTGCCCGGCAGCTCGACATCGCGGACAAATGGTATCCGCTGGAGGCCGCCGCCTTTGCATCCCTGCATTCAAATCAAGTTCATCCGGCGGTGAAAAAAATCCTGCCCCCTTTTGTTAAAATTCTTCTTTTTTCTCTTTCCTCTTCTTTTGAGAAAACGCTGCATTCGATAACGAAAAGCGAGGTTTATCGCATACGACCCCGGCCGGGTTTGGATGAGAAGATCCATGTCAGCCGATACATCTTATCGAATCTTGCGAGACACAAACTCATTGCAGAGCCGGAAAAAGATGTGTTCAGCCTGCTTTCAAGAAACGATGTGGATCGGAGAGATCCTGATTATCTTCCGTCAAGAATTTTTATTCACCCCGGATCGGGAAGCCGGAAAAAATGCTGGCCGATTTCCAATTTTATCAAAATAGCCGCTTTATTGGAAACCAAAGGTTGGCGGCCGGAGTTTATCTTCGGTCCGGCAGAATACGATCTTTTCGACATGGTGTTGCAACGGAAACCGTTAAAGGCAAAGGTTCATAAACTAGACACACTGACCCGACTGGCTCTACTCCTCAAAACCGGCGCCGGATTTATCGGGAATGATTCCGGTGTCAGCCATCTTTCGGCATTTTTAGGACTTCCCACCGTTGCTGTTTTCGGCCCTTCCGACCCTAAGGTGTGGAAGCCGAAGGGTAGAGCCGTCGAGATCCTTCAGGCCGACAAAGCCTGCGGCCCATGTTACGGCACCAAAACAGCTGGTTGTGAAGAAGCGGATTGTTTTAGTGGAATATTACCGGAAGATGTTCTGGCAGCGT
>JAJDND010000185.1 GCA_022340885.1 Desulfobacterales bacterium
AGATGCGGTGAAATTGGAAATCCCGCAGGGTTTCAAATTATTGAAATTCGAAATGTCAGAATACCTTAATAATTATGTTAAAATAACCATTTCAAAAATTTGAAACGCTCAGCTTAGGTGCAAGTTATTTTCGATTGAAACGTGGAAAAATCATGTTAAATAAACGACAACAATTCGGTAAAGAAAGCGAATCTTTGGCTGCTCGGCACCTTAAAAAAAACGGGTACAAGATCCTGGAGCGGAACTACCGGAACGAACTGGGGGAAATCGATATTATCGCCAAGGAAAAAGGGGTTTTGGTCTTTGTCGAGGTGAAAGCCGGAAAAACCCCTTTGTACGGAAATCCCAAGTGGGCGGTAACTCCTAAAAAGCAGCGCAAGATTTCCATGGTCGCCCTTTACTACCTCAAAACTACCCATCAGACCCATGCCAAAGCGAGGTTCGATGTGGTCGCCGTCAGCCTGACAAAAAAGAATCCCGGGATAGAAATCATAAAAAATGCCTTTGACCTTGCCTACGGATAATCCAAAAAATGCGCCGGGTGAGGGCACGCTCTATGTGGTGGCCACTCCCATCGGAAACATGGATGATATCACTGTGAGGGCCTTGCATGTGTTAGGGCGGGTCGATCTTATTGCTGCGGAAGATACCCGGCACACCGGAAAATTGCTGAAGCACCATCAGATCAAATCCCGTCTGATGGCTTATCATGAGTATAATGAAAAAGAACGAACGCCGCTTTTGGTTGAGCGGTTAAGATCCGGATCTTCCATAGCGCTGGTATCCAATGCCGGCACGCCAACTGTCTCGGATCCAGGCTATATGCTGCTTCAAAAAGCCGTGGAAAACGCTATAAAGGTTGTGCCCGTTCCCGGCCCTTCTGCATTGCTTGCCGCCCTCAGCATTTCCGGAATGCCCACGGATTCCTTTATTTTTATCGGATTTTGTGCCAAGAAAAAAAACAGACGCTTGACACAGCTTCAAAAACTTGTCCGTGAAACAAGAACCCTTATATTTTATGAAAATCCCGGACGTATTTTGGCTTTTATGGATGAAATCAAACAGGTTATGGGAGACAGATACGGTGTTCTTTGCAGAGAAATGACCAAACTCCACGAGGAGTTTTTACGGGGCCGTTTATCGGAAGTCATGGAAATGTTATCAAATCGTCCGGCGGTTAAGGGTGAATGCACGCTTTTGGTGAAAGGAAGCGAAGAGAATATCAGCGTTTCACGGGACATTGTTCGCGCCGAGTTGATCGAGGTGCTGGAAAAAAAAGAAAAGAAACTCTCGCAGGTTTCAAAAATCATTGCTCAAAAATACGGGCTTTCCAAAAATGAGGTGTATGACGAGGCACTGAAGCTCAAAGCCGAAAGAAAGATCAAGGTTCAAGGTTGAAGGCTCGAAGCCCAAAGTGTAAGATTTATGAATATGGAGATAACCCGAACCCCGAACCCTAAACCCCGAACCCTGATTATTTATCCGGTTATTCTTGCGGTGCCGGATAATTTGCAGCAGCTAACGGGAAGAGAAAAAGTGTCTTTTCTCAGCAGATACGCCAGAAAAGCGCTTGGAATATCGGCAATAAAAAGTCGGATCCGGCTCGGCGATCTCAACAAAAACCAAAACGGCGTTCCCCTTCCTTTTGACGGAACTTACTGGTCCGTAACCCATAAGACCGGATATGTCGGGGGGGTGGTGGCACGGGAAAGGATCGGTATCGACCTGGAAAAAATTCGTCCGATAAAAGGGCCGGTATATAGAAAAACAGCGAATCACAGCGAATGGGCGCTTTCGAATATCAAGAGCCTTCCTTTATTTTTCCGGTACTGGACGTCCAAAGAATCCGTATTGAAAGCAGCAGGATCCGGGATCCGGGATCTTTTAAAATGCCGGATAAAGCAAATCATCGACGATAAGCATCTTATCGTCGATTATGAAGAAAAGGACTGGCTCATCGAGCATTTTTATTTTAACGAGCATATTGCTTCGGTGGTAAAAAACGAAGCCGATATTCACTGGACTTTGTTGAAAAGTTCTGATCAACCACAATGAAGTTTGAGATCCATTTTATTCAGCATTTGGAATTTCAACCAATAAATATCAATCCCGCTGCCAAGCGGGACAAATCCCCCTCGGGGACAACCAAACGATAGGCCTGTTGGCCGGGATTTTTTTGCCCAGGAGGTTGATATATGGCGGATTCGAAGTTAAATGATGCGGCAGCTGAATGGTTTAAACCCTTTCAGGACGAGATATTGAAAAGCCATAAAGACAACATTCATTCCATCACGATCACGGGAAGTTCCCTGACAGATGATTTTGATCATAAAAGATCAGATGTCAATTCGGTACTGGTTCTCAATAAAATGGATTTGGGGTTCCTCGAAGTGCTTGCTTCTTTAGGAAAGCGGTACGGCAAAAAAGGAATTTCAGCGCCGTTGATCATGACGCCGGAATACATCATGCATTCTCTTGATGTCTTTCCCGTAGAATTTTTAAATATCAAACTGCTTCACGAAACCCTGTTCGGTGAAGATCTTTTTCAAAATCTCGAAATCGACCGAAAGGATCTCAGGATCCAGTGCGAAAGAGAGCTGAAAGTCCGATTGATCGGTCTCCGGCAAGGGTATATTGCTTCCATGGGGGATGCAAAAATACTTTCGGATCTGTTTGTCAATACCATTTCAGGATATATTCCGCTTTTCAGAGGTATGATTCTCATTTTGGGAAAGGAGCCGCCGTTAAAAAACGAAGATGTGCTGCAGGTTCTTGAAAACGTTTCCGGGGTCGACACTCAGGTTTTTAAAACGGTTTTAAAGCAAAATCGGCAAAAGACAAAAATGGCGATATCGCATCTCAATGTCATTTTTAAAGACTACTATGCCGCGGTAGAGAAACTGGGAGACATAACAGATGGCATTGAGGACTGAATCTAAAGCGTTCATCGCCGCCGTTTTTATTTGCTTTCTGTTCGTATCTGCGGGCCGGCCGGCGAATATACCGGAAAAGCCGCAACAATATGTGGTGGACCTGGCCGGCATTATCAACAGTACCGTGAAACACCGGCTGAACGGGTACCTTCAGGAACTCGAACAAAAAACCACCACACAAATGGTTGTCTTGACCATTCCGGATCTCGGCGGTGACACCATTGAAGATCTATCAATCACAATTGCCAATGACAAGTGGAAGCTCGGTCAAAAAGGAAAGGACAACGGTGTCCTCTTCCTGGTTGCGTTTAAAAATAAAAAGTACAGGATCGAAGTCGGTTACGGACTCGAGGGGGTGCTCCCGGACAGCCTTGTCGGAAGTCTCGGTCGAAAGTTGCTGGTACCGTATTTCAGAAAAGGCGATTATTCGGATGGAATCTATGCCACAACCCTGGCCGTAGCCAATATTATTGCCAAACACTACGGAGTCAAGATAAAAGGAATGCCCGTTGTGGAATATTCCCGTCGACCCGCGTCAAGGGGCAACTCTCCCAGCCTTTTTTCCAGCATTGTCGCTGTCTTGTTTTTTATTATTCTGGGCATACTGTTTGTTAGAAATCCAAGGGCTTTTCTGTTGTTTCTGCTGTTTTCTTCCATGGGCGGCAGAGGAGGTTCCTGGGGAGGCGGAGGCGGTTTCGGAGGCGGGGGATTCGGAAGCTTCGGCGGCGGTGGCGGTGGTGGATTCGGCGGGGGGGGAGCTAGCGGCGGATGGTAGTTCGTGTCCATTCAGAAATTCCGAAATGTCAAATTATTACTTGTTGGAGGATGATTATGTCAAAAACAACGAAGACCGTACTTATCATCGTGGGGATTGTAGTACTGGTCGGTGCTCTTACGGCCGGCAATATCATTTCCGGTTACAACCGGGTCATTACCATGGATGAAAATGTTAAAGGCAGATGGGCGCAGGTGGAAAACCAGCTTAAAAGAAGATACGATCTGATTCCCAATTTGGTTGCAACCGTCAAAGGATATGCAAAGCATGAAAAAGAGATTTTTGAAAATCTCGCGCAGGCGCGAACCCAGTACTTTCAGGCCAAAGATGTAAAAGGCAAAGTCAGCGCGTCAAATCAGCTTGAAGGGGTGCTCTCGAGACTCCTTTTACTGCAGGAAAGATATCCGGAGCTCAAGGCCAACGAATCGTTTCTTAAACTTCAGGACAGCCTGGAAGGAACTGAAAACAGGATTGCCGTTGAACGGAAACGATACAATGATTCTGTTCAGATTCTGAACACCTATATTCGTACATTCCTTGGAAGATTCTATGCCACCATCGCAGGCGTCTCAAGCGCAACGTACTATCAAGTGCCCGAGACAGAAAAAGCCGTACCCAAGGTGAAATTTTAAAAAAGGGTGTTTGACATCCTTGAAAGAGAGCCTACAATAAAGACAGACTGATCGCTCTAAAACATAATCAATTTCCAAATAGCCCTATTTGATTTACGATTATTAAGGGGTGTAAATAATGGAGGTGAGTCAATGAGTCAAAATACATTCAAGGCAATGGTTGTGACCGAGGGAGAAAACAACCAATTTGTCAAAGAAATAAAAGACAGAGCTTTTGACGATCTTCCGCCGGGAGATGTACTCGTCAACGTCAAGTATTCGTCCTTGAATTATAAGGACGTGCTTTCTACTTTGGGCAACAGGGGTGTGACAAAGAAATATCCGCACACTCCCGGGATCGACGCCGCGGGAGTCGTGGCAGAAAGCCGGAGCAAGGATTTCAATGTGGGCGATGAAGTCATCGTCACCAGCTATGATCTCGGAATGAATACCTCCGGCGGGTTCGCCCAATACATACGGGTCCCGGCGGACTGGGTCGTCAAAATGCCCAAAGGGCTCTCTCCCCGGGAAAGCATGATATTCGGTACCGCAGGCTTCACCGCGGCCCTTTCGGTTTACAGGCTGGTCGATTATGGCGCCACCCCGGATCAGGGACGCATACTGGTTTCCGGTGCGACGGGAGGCGTGGGTAGTGTTGCGGTGTCCATACTTGCAAAAGCCGGATATGATGTTACGGCCGTTAACGGAATTATCGATGAAAAGGATTATTTGTTGGATATCGGCGCCAAAGAAGTTATCAGTATCGAAGAGGCCACCGATTCCAGTGGAAAACCGCTGCTTAAGGGGCTTTGGGCCGGCGGTATCGATACCATCGGCGGCGAAATTCTGGCAACGATGATCAAATCAATACAGCAACACGGCGGGGTTACCTGCTGCGGAAATGTCGGATCGCATGAATTGCCTTTGAATGTCTATCCTTTTATTTTGAGAGGGGCAACACTAATGGGAATCGACTCTCAGAATTGTCCGATGCCCCTTCGCTTAAAGGTATGGGATAAAATAGCCAGTGACTGGAAAATAGAGCGTCTCGAACGCATCGCCACCGAGGTTACTCTGGATGAGCTGAGCGCGAGAATCGAGTTCGTCCTTCAAAAAAAGCATAAAGGAAGAACAGTCATCAGGATGCCGGAATAGGTATGTTTGCATATTTTTCTTTAGTCTTTATGTTCAGCCAAACCTTCTAACAACGCGCTAAAATGTTCGACAACTCTGTCATAGAATTCATTGAGCCAAATGAGAAATATTGCCCTTTTAGGGCATTACTGAACCACTCTTTTATAAAAAAATCCGTCATAAAGAAAGGCACTGGCTATTGCTTCGCAGTCCGTCACGCTGACGCCTGCCCGTCGCATGGTTGGCCACCATTGGTTACGAACAGTTTCAACGATGTTATCGAGAATAGCTGTGGCTTCTTTTTCGGATAACAGGAAGCGATCATGTTGGCTCATTAGATTTTCATAGTTGGCATAGCGCCCGGCTTTACCGCACGTCATAGCAAAATCCCGCCTTTCAAAGGCAATCGTGGGGCCAGGTGTTAGATCAAAGGCAGGGCTTAGGCGCCAGTTCCTGTCTTTTGCAAGCATGGCATGATTGCGCGGATGATCGTCGAGGTTGGAAAGCTAAATGATAAAAACAAAAAAGGACTTAGAAACTAATCTAAGCCCTTGAATATACTGGCGGGAGTGACGAGACTTGAACTCGCGACCTCCGGCTTGACAGGCCGGCGCTCTAACCAGAGCTGAGCTACACCCCCAAAAGCAATCAATAATTTAAAATATATATAAAAAATGAAATAAACTTTAACTCCGCGACCTTCCCGTCAGAGCTGACGGGACACGGGACGCTCTAACCAGAACTGAGCTACACCCGTGGCGCGGGGACTTTCTAAATCAATTATTATCTAAACCTTTGCTATTGGAAAGTCAATCAAAATGGTAGGCGGAACAGGACTTGAACCTGTGACCCTCGGCTTGTAAGGCCGATGCTCTCCCAACTGAGCTACCCGCCCCCGAATAACTGCCGCTGGACCAAGGCCACGCGGCAGGAGTTGATTTTTTGTCTCAAAAAAGAGCTAACTGCTAACAATTAAAAATTATGAAGTCAAGCCTTAAATTGGCTGTAGGAACTGTTTTTGCTTAGAAGTGGTCTCAAATCAAAGCAGATCTCTGATCTTTATCCATATTTTTCTTATCCATATCTTCGCCCATGACTCCAAACGGAATGTCGTGTCCTCTAAAGAGCGTATCCCCTGATTCTAGAATCAATGCATGGGGCAGCACTTCATCCATATGGTCAACAAAAACAATCTTGATTTCTTTTAAAACTTTAGGCGGTATATCCTTCAAGTTCTTTTCATTTTCTTTGGGGATAACGATTTTTTTGATACCGCCTCTGTGGGCAGCCAAAATTTTTTCTTTTATTCCGCCGATCGCCAGCACCCGGCCCCGCAATGTGATTTCGCCGGTCATGGCGATATCGTGACGTACCGGCCGCTTTGTCAACGCGGACACCAAAGAGGTACACATGGTGATCCCTGCAGATGGTCCATCTTTTGGAATCGCACCCTCGGGTATATGGATATGAATATCGTTTTTTCTGTGAAAATCGGGATTTATGGAAAGGTTTTCTGCCCGCGACCGAACATAACTGACCGCTGCCTGGGCAGACTCCTGCATGACGTCTCCCAGTTTGCCGGTGGTAATCAATTTCCCTTTGCCCGGCATAATCAGGGTTTCAATGCAGAGCAATTCGCCGCCCACCTGGGTCCAAGCCAGGCCGGTGACAATGCCGACCTGATCTTTTTCCTCGATCTGGCTCTCCTTATACGTCGGGGGACCCAAATATTTCTGAACGGAGTTTGCCGTAATTTTAAATGACCTGGGTTTTTTATTTTTTACAATTTCTCTTGCCAGTTTGCGGCAAATCGAAGATATTTCGCGTTCGAGATTTCTGACACCGGACTCCCTGGTATAACGGCGGATGATCCTGAGTATCCCATTTTTGCTAAATCCGACCTTTTGATCTTCGAGACCGTTCATTTTAATTTGTTTGGAGATCAAAAAGTCCTTTGCAATGTGATATTTTTCATATTCCGAATACCCGGGAAGGCGTATGATTTCCATTCTATCCTGCAGGGGAAGGGGGATTTCGGGCAGCGTATTGGCCGTCGTTATGAAAAGGATATCCGAAAGATCGTAATCAACATCCAGGTAATGGTCGTTGAAGCTGTAATTTTGTTCCGGATCGAGCACTTCTAAAAGGGCGGCTGAAGGGTCCCCTCGGAAATCCATGCTCATTTTGTCGACTTCATCAAGACAAAATACCGGATTATTGACCCCGACTTTTTTCAAAGATTGAATGATCTTACCGGGCATGGCCCCGATGTAGGTGCGCCGGTGCCCCCTGATTTCGGCTTCGTCCCTGACGCCGCCCAGGGAAAGGCGTACGAATTTCCTTCCCGTGGCCCTGGCAACAGATTTGGCCAAAGAGGTCTTGCCGACCCCCGGCGGTCCCACAAAACAAAGTATCGGCCCCCGGATCTTTTTCATTAAGCTCTGAACGGCAAGATATTCCAGGATGCGTTCCTTTGGTTTTTTCAGGCCATAATGATCTTCTTCCAGTATTCTATCCGCTTCATCGAGATCTTTGCGGACATGACTTCGTTCAAACCACGGCAGGCTGATGAGCCAGTCGATATACCCTCGAACCACCGTCGCCTCAGCGGACATGGGCGTCATCATCTTAAGCTTTCTAAATTCATGCCTGACTTTCGCTGCCGCTTCCTTGGGCATCTTTTTTCGTTTGATTCGCTTTTCCAAATCTTTGAGCTCATCGCTGTGATCATCTTCGGTACCGATTTCTTTTTTGATGGCCCGCATCTGTTCGTTCAGATAGTAATTCTTTTGTGTCTTTTCCATCTGTTCTTTGACGCGGCTTTTTATCCGCTGGTCCATTTTGAAGATATCGATTTCCATCTTAAGCAGGCTTAGCAAAAGGGACAGCCGCTTTTCCAGGGAAGTCGTTTCCAACAGCCGCTGTTTGTCTTCGATTTTAAATGCAAAATGAGCGGCCATGGTATCGACCAGCTTTGCAGGATCTGCGATGCTGGAAACACTTTTCACAAGATCTTTGGACAAGCTTTTGTTGATTTTCGCATACTCGTCAAAGCTTTTCGTTATCGCCCTAACCAATGCCTCGCCTTCTGCACGCGAGACTTCTGTTTCTGCGATCAGTTCCAACTCCACCTGAAAAAAATCTTTGTTCGGTACAAACCGTTCGATGGTAGCTCTGTTTTTTCCTTCCACCAGCGCTTTGACCGTGCCGTCGGGGAGCCTGAGCAGCTGCAGAACGCTGGCAATGGTTCCGATATTACTGATGTCTTTTTCACCGGGATTGTCGATTCCGGCCTTTTTCTGGGTGGAAAGAAATACCCGTTTGTCATGGTTCATCGCATCCGTAAGGGCGTTTACCGATTTCGAACGTCCCACAAAGAGCGGCGCGACCATGTGAGGAAAAACTACAATATCCCTCAATGGCAACAGGGGAAGCAATAGTTTCGACGATTCAGGATTGTCATCTTTGAAAAATTTCTGTAAGCTAATCATAATAAATGTTTATACTCCCATTTATCCGTCTTGGGCTTTTTTTCGGGGTTGTTCGAATAATAAGATCGGATCTTCCTGATTAATCACCGTATCTTCTCCGATGACACATTCCTTGACATTTTCCATGGAAGGAATCTCGTACATGACATCAAGCATGCATTTTTCCATTATGGCGCGAAGCCCCCTGGCACCGGATTTGCGTTTTATGGCCAATTCGGCGATGGCGGTGAGCGCACTATCCGTTAATCTTAGATTGATACCTTCCATCTCCATGAGTTTTTTATACTGTTTTATCAGGGCGTTTTTCGGTTCCTGCAATATCCGGATCAATGCCGGTACATTCAATTCGCCGAGGGTTGCGATAACCGGAAGACGCCCTAAGAATTCAGGAATCAAACCGTATTTTATCAGGTCTTCGGGTTGAACCAGTTTCAGGATTTCACCGATATTTTTTTCTTCCTGTTTAATGATGTTCGCCCCAAAACCCATGACTTTGGAACCCAGCCGCTGCTGGATGATCTGATCCAGCCCGTTAAAGGTTCCGCCGCAGATGAACAGGATGTTGGAGGTATCTACCTTAACAAAATCCTGCTGGGGATGCTTTCGGCCCCCTTTTGGCGGAACACTGGCGGTGGTGCCTTCGATGATTTTCAATAATGCCTGTTGAACGCCTTCTCCCGATACATCCCGGGTAATGGAGGGATTGTCGGACTTGCGTGCAATTTTGTCGATTTCATCGATGTATACAATGCCGCGTTTTGCCTTTTCTACGTCATAATCCGCATTTTGTAAGAGGGCTAAAATGATATTTTCAACGTCTTCTCCGACGTAACCCGCTTCTGTAAGGCTCGTCGCGTCTGCGATGGTAAAGGGTACATTCAAGAACCTGGCAAGGGTCTGGGCCAGCAATGTTTTACCACATCCGGTCGGCCCGATCAGGATGATATTGCTCTTCTGGATCTCAACATCCCCGGTTCTGATGGAAGAGTCTAACCGCTTGTAATGGTTGTAGACCGCGACAGCAAGGATTTTTTTCGCCGCATCCTGTTCAATGACGTATTCATCAAGCATGTCCTTAATCTCTTTTGGAAGCAAGAGACGATCCGTATCCTTTTCGTCTTTGCCTTTTTCCTCTTCGATTATTTCACTGCATAGCTGGATACATTCATCACAGATATAGACGGCCGGTCCGGCAATCAGTTTTTGAACCTCTTTCTGATTTTTTCCGCAAAATGAACAGAAAAGGTTGTCGTTTGTATCTCCTTTTTTCGCCATTTTATTTCTCCGTCTTTTCTATTTTGTTTAAATCATCTCTATTTTCAATAACATGATCGATGATTCCGTATTCTTTGGCCTCGATACCGGACATAAAAAAGTCCCGATCCGTATCATTCTGTATCTGTGTCAAATCTTTTCCGGTATGACGAACCAGTATTTGATTCAGGGTTTCTTTCATCCTCAGGATTTCTTTGGCCTGGATTTCGATATCCGAGGCTTGTCCTTGAAATCCGCCCATGGGCTGATGGATCAAAATTCTTGAATTGGGAAGAGAATAACGTTTGCCCTTGGTTCCTGCAGTTAATAAAAGCGCACCCATGCTGGCGGCCTGGCCGATACAAACGGTCGCAATATCGGGTTTGATGTATTGCATGGTATCATATACCGCCAATCCTGCCGTCACAATTCCGCCGGGCGAATTAATATAAAAGTTGATGTCTTTGTCAGGATCTTCGGATTCAAGGAACAATAACTGCGCGATTAGAAGATTTGCGACTTCGTCATTCATGGCTGTTCCCAGAAAAATGATCCTGTCTTTGAGGAGTCTCGAGTAAATGTCGTAGGCTCGCTCGCCCCTGCTGCTTTGTTCGATTACCATAGGTATTAACGGCACCAATTATCTCCTTATTAAGCTTTTTCTGAGTTTGCGAATCATTTTACCAACAATCACTTTCTTCCCATTTCAAATTGTCTATTCGATACACCTTTAAGACTCATCCTTCTCGGCCTCTTTCCTCAGCTCCGGCTCGATTTCCTCGACATCACTACTTTTAATAATAAGCTTGATGGCTTGCTTTTCAAGTAAGGTATGTTTAAAAAAATCGAGATTGTCCTGGTTTTGCTGGTAATAATTTTTGATGGCTTCGACGGGCTGATTCAGGACCCGGGCCATTTCCGAAAACCCGTCCTCCAGTTCCTCATCCGAGAGCGTCAGCTCCTCCTGTTTAATGATCTTGTCCAAAATCAGGTGGCGTCTCACTTTTTTTTCCGCGGTGTCACGGTGTTTTTCGGCAAGGACCTCCCGGTTCATTCCCTCATCTTCCATGGATTTGTTATAATAAGACATCGTCTTTTCAATTTCATCGATAATGCCGTCCAGCTCGTATGTAATCATCGATTCGGGCAACTCAAATTCGGTTTTTTCGATCAGACCTTTATAGATCTGCTCGTTGAGTTCCTGCTCGACGCGTTTTTGATACCCATCGTTTAAATTATCTGTTATGGCTTTTTTCAAGGCATCCAAGTTTTCATATTGTCCCAGCTTTTTGGCAAACTCATCGTCAATTTCAGGAAGGATTTCCTCCCTGATTTCATTGAGTTTTACATGAAATGTAATGTTATGACCGGCTAGCTTGGCATTGAAATGGTCGTCAGGGAAATTTACCGGTATTTCGTTTTCCTGCCCGGATTTCATGCCGATCAGCTTTTCGTCAAAGGATTTTGAAATGCTTCCGGCGCCGATTTTCATGGTAAAGTTCTCTGTTTTTTGAGTTTCGGGAAAGGGCTTACCGTCTTCAAAACCTTCGTAATCGATCAGTACAAAATCACCCTCTCTAACAGCTCGATCTTCGGTTACGGGCTGCTGTTTCGCCAGGTTTTTTTGGAGCATCTTGAGCTGTGCATCCATTTCTTCATCCGTAACCCGGTACTTGGACTTTTTCAGGGTCAATCCTTTGAAGTCGATGTTGTCGATATCGGGTTTCACCTCTACGGTGGCATCATATTTATACGGACCTTTTTCTTCAAGGGGCGGCGGGTCAATTTCCGGGGTCCCTATGACATTCAGGTCGGTTTCCTTGAGGGCTGCTACAAATGAATCCTGAAGCAATTTCGAGGATACATCGCCATGAACGTCCTTTTTAAATAACCTGACCAGAACGGATCGGGGGGCTTTCCCCGGACGAAATCCTTTGACTTTGGCTGTTTTTTTAAGCTGATTATAGGCCTTGTCCAATTCACGAATCACTTCATCTTCGGGCACTTCGATATGCAGGATTTTTTTCACGCTGCTGAGATCTTCTACGGTAACTTGCATAAAGGTCCTTTCTAAAAATTCAGTGACTGAAAATTCTCCGCATTTCAGGCACCGGGTGATGGGTTTCGGCTGGTGCGAGAGGGGAGATTTGAACTCCCACTCTGTTCCCAGAGCTGGATCCTAAGTCCAGTGCGTCTACCAGTTCCGCCACTCTCGCACGTTCCTAATCTGAGCGTTTCAAATTTTAA
Organism: Desulfobacterales bacterium; assembly: GCA_022340885.1. Classification (GTDB taxonomy): domain Bacteria; phylum Desulfobacterota; class Desulfobacteria; order Desulfobacterales; family UBA11574; genus UBA11574. The sequence continues at coordinate 12,446 of JAJDND010000185.1, forward strand.
AAATCAAAATAATTCATTAAATATTAAAGATATTTTACCGCCATTTAAAATCTGAACCGCTGAGATTAGGAGATTAAAAAATAATTACAAAATTTCTTATATAAAGAAACATTATGGTTGCAATTTTTAAGAACCTATCCTTTTATTAACATCATGATAGGCGGTGGCATCCATAAATCGGGATTTAGGAATCGTCATGTCATTCGGTGCGCATTCGAATGGGCCCGGAATCCGTCGAAGCAACACATTAACTCTATTATATTCTAAGAAAAAATCGAACCTCAACATTAATATCAAACTTTGCAAGTGTCAAGTCAAATAGAAAAAACCGATGTTATGACGGAAGGTTATAGGTCGATTCTTTTTAAGATTCATACGGTTATCCTTTTAGGGGTTTTCCTGCTCGCACCATGTGCCATCGAAAGGGCCGCCGCTGGCCCATCGACGGATTCGATTCAAAAAAGAATCATTGTACTGGATCCCGGACACGGTGGTTATGATAACGGCGCCAAAGGGTCGGAGGCCACTCTGGAAAAAACCGCTGCCCTAGAATTCGCCCGGGTGTTAGCGGAAGCACTCAAAAACAGCTATGAGGTCGTTTTGACAAGAACCGACGACTATCGGGTCGATCTCCTGACCCGAACCGCCACGGCCAATCATATCAATGCAGACCTGTTCATCAGCATTCATACCGGCGGATCTTTTCTTCATCAAGCCGGCGGCATCTCAATGTATTATTATGAAAAAGCTTCAACTTCCGCATTCGGGTCCGAACCGGATGCCATGGAAACGCTGAAACGCGGTACTTTACAGACTCCCTGGTCCGATATTCAAAACAAGCATCGGGACGCCAGCAAAACCCTTGCCGAATTCATTATGAGTCGCATCAACCAGACCCCCGAGTTTAAAGCCGATATTCAAGGGGCGCCACTGATGGTACTGGAAGGTGCGGACATGCCGGCGGTGCTCATCGAAATCGGATATATCACCAATCCGGTCGATGAAAAAAATCTAAACGATATCAGCTGGATGACAGACGCCTCCTCAAGAATAAAAAGCGGCATCGATGATTTTTTTGAAAAAAGACAGTAAACAAATATCCGCTTGCATGATATGTAGAAGGGTGTTAGAAATATTTTTCATCGGGGCGTGGCGCAGCCTGGAAGCGCGCCTGCTTTGGGAGCAGGAAGTCGGAGGTTCAAATCCTCTCGCCCCGACCA
>JAJDND010000187.1 GCA_022340885.1 Desulfobacterales bacterium
GGCCATCGCTTTTTCATGGAGACAAATTCATGCGCCGCAAAATAATGATTGGTGTTGGTATCCTGGCCGGCATTGTTCTGATCGGTTTTTTAATCATCATTATTGTCGTATCGACTTATGATTACAATAAGTTTAAGCCTGAGATTATAGACATCACCCAAAAATATACCGGCAGAAAACTCACCCTGGCCGGCGATATAAAAGTAAAAGCAAGTTTGTACCCCACCCTTCAGGTCAACAATGTCTCTTTTCAAAATGCGTCGTGGAGCAAGTATCCGGATATGATTCATGCAAAGCGCGTTGAAGTTCAACTATCACTGATTTCGCTCTTCAAGGGCAACATCGACATCGAGCGTTTAATACTGATCAACCCTGATGTGATCCTGGAAATCAACAATTCCGGTCAAACCAATTTGCAATTTAATATGCCGGGGCAACAAAAAACAAAAACAGCGCCTGTAAAAAAAACCATGGCAGAAGCCGCGCCCTTTGCTTTTAAGGGAATCATTATACGAGACGGCAAATTGACGGTTGACAATCACCAAAAGAATCAAACCTTTGTCTTGATCATCCATCGATTGGAGGAAAAACCAGAAAAGTCCATGGATAGGTCTGACATTAACTTAGAAGGTTCTTTCAACGACATTCCATTGCACGTGTCCGGCAAGGTCGGGTCATTTGCAGGCATCACCAACCCTAATGTCCCCTTTCCCGTGAATCTTACGGCAAAGGTCGGTCCAATGGAAATTAATATTGCCGGCAAGATCCAGAACCCGCTGGCGGCTAAAGGGATTGATGTCAAATTGACGGTAAAAGGCAAGGACCTGTCAAAGATAGAAGCCGTCACCAAAGAACCCCTGCCACTGGCGGTTAAAGGTCCGTTTGATCTTTCCGGTCATCTTGTTGCCGCTGTTCCTTCAAAACTTCAAGTGTCCGACATCAAGATCCAACTGGCAGACAGCCGGCTCAACGGCTCCGCAACATTTGATCTCACCGCCGACACTCCGCGAATATCGGCACATATTGTTTCCGAAACCCTGGATTTGCGTCCGCTGTTGATGACATCGAAAAATACAAGCACCGGCGGCAAAGAAAAGTCAGCGGCACCCAAAAGCAAATCAAAGAAACTCTTTGAAGACAAGCCGTTGAAGCTGGATTTTATGCATCGAATCAACGGGGCCTTAGATCTTCACATCAAACAATTGCTGTTGCCCAGGATTGCCCTCGATAATATCGAAACCAGGATAAGGCTCCGGGATGGAAATCTCACCGTCGATCCGCTGACGGCCGGTATCGGCGGCGGGCAATTGAGCAGCCGTTTAATTTTCAAGACACAAGGAAATAGGACAGATGTCGATCTGAACATGGATATCAAACAAATGGACATCGGGACAATGCTCAAAAAATTGGAGATTACCAAAGCCGTGGAAGGCATTCTCGACCTTGACGTTCATTTTATGGGTCATGGCCATTCAGTGGCTGAGATCATGGCCGGTTCCAACGGTAGGGTGGTGGCGACGCTGGGGCAAGGGAAAATACCCATGGGTTACCTCAATTATATCAGTGCCGATATCGGTTCGAGTTTCATGAAACTCATCAATCCCTTCAATAAAAAAATCGACCACGCCAAAATCAACTGTGCAGTATGTGATTTTCATATTCATAACGGTATTGCCAAAAGCAAAGCCATTATCATCGATGATCCCCAAAAAACATTGTTCAGCCAGGGGACGGTCAATCTCAAGACCGAAGCATTGGATTTTCGTATTGAAACCAAGCCCAAAGAGGGAATCGGAACCAAGGAAACCGGAAAATTGAGCGTCAGTTTGAGCAAAATAACCAAACCCTTTAAGCTGAGCGGTACGCTAACCCATCCTGCTTTGGGAATTGACATCATGAGCACCGCCACAACCATCGGCGCGGCTCTTTTGGGACCCGTGGGCTGGGCTTACTTGCTGGTTTCCGGATCATCCGGAAATCCTTGTAAAAAGGCCTTTGAAATTGCAGAAAAAGACACCGCCGGTGCCCCATCCAAAACCCAAAAAGAAAAAGCGGCAAAATCAGGAACGGAAGAGAAATTAAAAAAGTTTGGAAACCAGATCCTGAATATTTTTAAATAATGAACTCTGAACACCGGGCACTAAATACCAACCGGCGCCGGGATCAGAAATCCGTCAGGGCTCAATGCGGTATAGTCGGCAGGTATTGTTCCAAAGGGTTTCGGACAGCAAGGCAGGATCCTGGCGCCGGACTTCGGAAAGCTTCAAAAGGACCGATCGGACATAGGCCGGTTCGTTTCTTCGCGTGTGGTTTCGCTCGGGGGTGGGGATTAAATAAGGGGCGTCGGTTTCAACGAGAATTCGATCCATTGGGATCGCAGGCGCCATCTTTCTCAATGCTGCGCCCCGGCCCTTAATGGTCAGAATGCCTGTAATACCGATATAAAGGCCCAGATCAAGATACTGTTTCAGTTCATCCTCAGTCCCGCTGAAGCAGTGCACCACTCCGGCTCTGCCGGATGTAAAATGTGTTTTCAGCAGATCGATCAGCCGGCCGCCGCTGTCCCGCTCATGGAATATGACCGGAAGATTCAGGACTTCCGAGATTTCAAGCTGTCGGATCAGCCATTTTTCCTGAACATCTCTGGGGGAGTACATTCTGTTGAAGTCAAGGCCGATTTCCCCCCATGCCCGAACACTGGGACTTGCTGATAGATCGACGAGGGTGTTTAATACGTTTTCATCGCAGCTTTTTGCATCGTGAGGATGAATGCCCACTGCGGCATACACCCCGGGTGTGGATTCCGCAATGTTGACTCCCTTGACGCAGCGGTCAAATGTTGTTCCAATGGTCATGGCCGATGCAACACCGGCTTCGTGCATGCGACCGATGACAGCAGCCAGATCTTTGTCAAAGGCCCTGTCGTCCAGATGGCAATGACTGTCAAAAAGTCTCATGGTTAAACCTCTTTCCAGCGTTTACCATCGAAGGTCAATGAGATCAATCCCTTTTTGGTCAACCCTGTGGATTGACGTTCGATGAAAAATAGGACATGATGAAGGAGGGAGGACAAAGTTCCGAAGTCGGAAATCGGAGGTCAGACGTCAGAAGATCAGGAGGCAAAAAGGTTGGAAGAGTGGAGTGTAAAGAGAAGAGGTCAGAAGTCATAAGACCAGAAGGTCTGTGGGCAGGCTTTCCAGCCTGCCGAACTCGGAAGGCCTGAAAGAAAAAAGAGGAAAAAATGAAATCAGAACGTTACACGCGCGGTTGGGAGAAGCTGAAAAAAATAGACGGTCATGCCGGTGAACGGGTCATCGAGGCACTGAAGGATATCGCCCCTGATCTTGCCGACTATATTATCGAATTTCCGTTCGGTGATGTGTATTCACGGGGCATTCTTTCACTCAAAGAACGCGAAATAGCAACCGTAGCGGCCCTGGCCGCACTGGGCAATGCACAGCCCCAGCTCAAAGTTCATATCCACGGTGCGCTTAACGTAGGCGGCACGAGACAGGAAATCGTGGAAATCATGATTCAAATGGCGGTGTATGCAGGGTTCCCGGCGGCGCTGAACGGCATCTTCGCCGCTAAAGAGGTCTTTGCCGAGCGCGACACTCAAGGCCGAACAGATTGATCATGCCGGAACGATTCGTCAGTGAGGTTATCAAACCGGGCGGTACTGCATGGGATACCCCGCGCATGGCCATCGGCGAACCCGGGCTTCCCGCTGAGTTTCTGTGGAGGGGCCGAATTTTAAAAATCGACGCTGTTTTACGCACCTGGCGTGAGACCGGAAAATGCCGTCACGGCAGTCCCGAGTTGTATGTCCGCAAGCACTGGTACGAGGTTGCCGTCACCGGCAACGTCACCATGAAGATCTATTTCGACCGGCATCCCCGCGGTAAACGCAAGAGCGACAGATGGTGGCTATTCAGCATCAGCGAACCGGAGGACTAGGGATCCTGATCCAAAGGACAATGCTTTGGTTTTTCCAAAAGGGAATTTACTCAGTTGGAAGTTCGTTGACGGATTGAAACCGATTTGTATTGATAAAAACTTCCAGAATGGCGCTTGACAAAATAATAAAATAGTCCTTTAACTTTATTTGAAATTGATTCGGTGTTTTTATCTTTCGCGCTACATGGCGGTCATGCGTCGAGCGGTTCTCGTTTCAACTTCGCGTCAACTTATTGGCAGGATTTTGTTTTTTTATTTTTAAGGAATAGAAACTATGTCTCAAACAATCGGTTCGGTGATGGTGGTCGGCGGCGGCATCGCCGGTATGCAGGCGGCGCTCGATCTGGCTGACTCGGGCTTTTTTGTCTATCTCGTGGAAAGAGCATCCTCCATCGGGGGCATCATGTCCCAGCTCGACAAGACCTTTCCCACCAACGACTGCGCCATGTGAATCATCTCGCCCAAACTGGTCGAGGTCGGCCGGCATCTCAACATCGAGCTTCTGACGTTGTCGGAAGTGGA
>JAJDND010000031.1 GCA_022340885.1 Desulfobacterales bacterium
AAGTCAAGAGAAGCTGCCGAAAGGACCGGATCACAAAACCGAAGAACGGCAAAAGCCGCCGTGTGGATATGACGCCTCATCTTGCAGAAACCTTGAAGGCTTTACAGACCGCTCAAAAAAGAAATGCCCTACAGAAAGGCAGGCCCTTCTCCGAGTGGGTGTTTGCAAACAACAGAGGCAATGTGCTGAGATATAATACTTTCAGAAAAGCCTTAATGGATGCTTAAAACTTTCGAAGCTTCGGAGAATCCGCATCCACGACTTAAGGCATACATACGCCACGACCCGGCTTCTTTCCGGCCACAATATCGGCGATGTGAGCTATCAGCTCGGCCACAGCAGCATCATATGGACATTGACTGCTAGGAAAGTTCAAAAATGAGGTCGATGAGCTTGATATGATGCACCCAAACGCACCCCAGGCGCACCCACAGGCTGACGGATCAAATAACTTTCATTCAATTCAATAGGTTAGATAAAAAACGGTCAAAGCATTCGATTGACGGAAAAAGCAGAGGAAGATTTGCCAACAAAGATGAAACAGGACATTCATATCATTAAAATTTTTTCGATGACCGTTGCGGTACTGGCCGTTTTGTTTCCCCTGCATGGCTGCGGCGGTGGCGGAGACGGCGCGGTGACCGTTAACGTTTTGGGTGGCGATATTCACACGCCCGTGGCGGCGAGACTGGTACATGGCTCTATTTTCGTTGTGAGTGCCGGAGTCAACGGCTCAACAAATCTTGACATGCTGGTGGATACAGGGGCTTCAAGAACCGAAAATCCCGCCGGAAGATTCGGAAGCCCGGACGGGGATGCGTTTATCGAAATCCTTTGTCTTGAAAACGGCATATGTTTTCAGAACTTTTTGGCCCGGTCTACAGAATCAGCCTTCACTCAATCCAAGAACGGGTATTTCAACGGCATAATAGGCCTTGACCTGTTGCAGAACTTCGATTTAACCTTTTTTCCTGATATTGGGGAGTTGTGAATTTGATCAAGCGAATCGCGCTTTTGGGAATCGTGTTGCTCGCAATTTCGACAATCAACGGGTGGGCGCTGCAACGGATTGAAAAAGACGGTCTGCAGCTTTACTATCCTGAAAAGGAAAATCAGATTGCCGCGCGTTTGCTTAAAAACTATCAGAAAATCGTCACGTTCCTTTCCGATAAAGGCTTAACGATTCACTATCCGCTGCATGTGATCCTGGATGAAGATCTGGATCTGCCCAAAGTTCGCGTAAACATGTTTCCCCATCGCGAAATCCGCATCCCTTTGCGGGCTCCCGGTGTCATGGAAGACGGTTACATAACATCCGATCCATGGACCTATTTTCTATTCAAGGGGCTTTGTTTGCAGGCCATATTCAGTATTCGCGAAGGCATTCCTGCCAACGTGCATACTATTTTCGGCGAAATCGTTTCCCCTAATATTGTCCTGCCGGAGTGGATTTTAGACGGCACTTCCGCCTTGCTATACAAATTGTACCGGAATGAGCCCCTATTGGATCCCATCTCAGCTGAAATTTTTCATACCAGCGCCCCCCCGGACCTGGATCTGATCAGCAACCATCCCGAGCTTTGGCCGGGACATGATGCCTATAAAATTTACGGTCGGCCCTTTATCTTCTGGCTTTACCAGGAATATGGATGGAATCGCCTCCTGGATTTTATCAAAAGACACGGCCGCGGCATTATTCCCGTTGAAATTGATTTGAAAGCCAGGCAGAGCTTTGGCGCTACCTGGAGCGCTCTGTGGCAAAAATTTCAAGTACAGCACGATGGTAAAAAACACTCGGGCAAAGGTTTGCACATTACCGGGTACTGGCCCGATCCATTTGTATATTGGAACCGTTCCGGCATCCATCCCGGTATCGTAAAGCTTAAACGCCGGGGCCGTTACGGATTTATGGATGCCTATAAGGTCCTGTGGCTATCGGAGTATGATGACGAAGGGGTTTCCAGACTCGTCGAATACTACGGCGATACATCCTGGCCGTACGATGTCGATCATGTCTGGGACCCGGGGCAAGGGGGCGTGGCAGTTACCCGTAAGGGACACCGTCCTTATCTGATGCTGCTGCCCGAAGGCAAGATGCCTTTCGGCACCCGTCTGTGGGGCCCTCGGCTGGATGCGATTGTCCTGATTCCCGGGCCTCCGGACGTCATTCAGATGTCGGGTCCTGTTATGGACAGCCAGGGACGCATTGCCGTGTCCGCCAATCTGAACGGCAACTGGGATATCTGGCTCTATGATAAATCCTGGCACCGGATCACCACGGCCCCTTCCCTGGAGATAGATCCATGGATACAAAACGACCGCCTGGTTTTCGCTTCTAATAATTCCGGCCGGTTCCAAATCGTAAATGCCCGCATGCAGCCCCTGACCCAGTGTGAAACCGCAGCGCTATTGCCTCGCCGGGACAAGCACCTTTGCCTGGCGGCAAACGGCTGGCAGATAGCGTCATTGGAATTGAATGATGAATCCCGGATAGCATTCACTGCCGGAAAAAAAGAGGCCGTTGCTCCTGAAAAAACCGCGTCTTCTTTAAATGCCAAGCCGTACACACCCTTAAAAAGCATTCTGCCGAATTATTTGGTGCCTGAAGTCTTCTATGACGGATCGGACTTTCAGGCCGGTGTGGTGACCGAAGGCCATGACGTTACGGAAAAATACTCCATCGATGCCGGACTTCGCTATGCAACGGAAACCAATTATTTTTCCGGAATATTGGGGGGGAAAGTCAAAGATGTCGGTGCGCGCGTAACGCGCTATCCGCTGTCTTATACCACCGGGCTGAATCAGGTCGTCAATGAGTCCCGCAATGAGTTCAGCGTTTTTTGGACGCCGCTGGGCATCAATAAAATCGAACTTTCGATAAGTGGACGGTACTATGAACCCCTTGATAGCTCAGGACCATCCAAGGACGAGTACTGGTCATCGGTCAGCCTGCACAAAACCTTCGGTCGTCACCAGGCCTGGCTTAACCTCGATGTTTTTAAAGAAGGCAGCCAATCGCTTTTCGGAGGCGGTATGCTCTGGTTCGGGGAAAAAATCTACACCTCGCTTTATTTCAACGCCGGCAAAACCTGGGGAGATTTGCTCCCGGGACATACGACTTACCGCATCGGCGGGAATGTCGCGGAAGGGTATTTTACCCAGCGTCCCACCCGGTTGTTTCCGCTCCGCGGATTCGACTCCAATATTCTAGAAGCCGGTCAGGCTTTCACTTCAGGGGCTGAGGTACTATGGCCGCTGGTCAACCTTCAGGCCGGGTATAAAACCCTGCCTTTATACTTTCATCGTATTTTTCTCGGCACCTTTGTCGATACCGGAATGGCCAGCGACCATCCTTCCAGTGACGATATCCTGGTAGGGGCCGGATTCGAGCTGGTTACTTCACTGGAAATCGCCTGGGGCAATCTGTCTTCCTTTCGCATCGGACTTGCATGGCCGCTGCGACAACCCGACTATTTGAACCAATCCGGTCCGGTCCTACTGATACAGCTGGGGCTTCCGTTATGATAAAATGCAGTAATGATCTCGACATTTGACATTTTGGGTTTATCTTTGATATTCTTAAGATAACATGATTTTGTTTTGAAACGATAACACCGTATCCGATCAGAGCCATTCACATGAAACCACTTCTACCCTATTTCGGATTTTCGATGGAACGGGATATCCATAAGATGCTGTTCGGTGCTTTCATTTCCCGGCTGTTTTTGAAATAATTTTTCATCATATTTTGTACGTGTTAAACCGGTGATCGAGCTGTCCAAATTTGTTTTAGCCTGTTCATTAATCACGGAACCCAAAGCAAGGTGAAAGGAGGGCCGTATGGATGATATAAAAATATTATTACCTTATAATTTCACCAGCTATGACAAAAAGGCGCTGGATTTTGTCGTCCGTACCTTTGCCGACAAAAAAGAAGTCGACATCACCCTATTTAATGCCTATACCCCGGCGCCTCCCATTGAAATGCGCGGCAGTCCTGTCATGGAACAGATGAAGGGCACGTTGAATTATTTGTCACAAAGAATCAATGAACAGGATGACGAGCTCAAAACCATGCAAAGCCATCTGTCGGGAAAGGGATTTGGAGAAGATAAAATTCACATCGTGTTTGAACCGAAAAAAAAGGATGTTGCCGGAGACATCATAGACCTTGCACAGAAGGGGACTTTTAATGTGGTGGTATTAAATCGAAAACCCGGGAAAATTGCCCGGTTTTTTACCGGGAGCGTTTTCAGCAAAGTTGTGGCGGCTCTGAAAGACACGACCATATGCATTGTATCCTAGCGACATCTGCGTTCATGACAAACAAGCAGAAATAAGAATATTCTTTATTGACGTTCGGAACATATAAGGAGGGATTCCATGGTTGCCGAAGATAGAATCGATATCGATATTTATAAAGTGGTCACGCGCGCCATTGCCGCTTCCGATAACCTGGAGGATATGGCGGCGCAATTGACGCATCTATTGGTCGGGGCATTGGGGATCAAGGGGTGTACGATTTTTGTACTCAACCCGGATACCGAAGAACTGGAAGCCCTGGCCAGTTTCGGGCTGAGCATCAACTATATGAACAAGGGACCTGTTTTAGTTAAAAAAAGTCTTGACCATCAGTTAAGGGGGGAACCGGTCGTTATTCGGGACGTGGCAGCATCTGACCGCCTCCAATACCCAAAGGATGCGCAAAAAGAAGGAATCCGTGCCATTATATCCCTTCCAGTGAAATTACAGGGTAAACTCATCGGCGTTCTTCGTCTGTATCACCACGAAACGTGGGATATTTCAGAAAGGGATCTGGATTCTTTAATCATTTTCACGGAAAACATTGGGCTTGCTTTGATGTATATTCGGTTGCTTCAGGCCATTAAATTCGTGAGAGAGACGGTGAGTGAGATCCATCCCGTATGGCTGAAATAAAAAAACAGGGTATGCGCATTAACGGCGGAATTCCGACTCGTGCTGACAGCGCGTTCATTAACGCCTGCAAGCATCAGTTTTGATCGAGGAGAAATCGAATCAGATCTCGATTTTTGGCGGCCGTCCAGTTTCTCGGCCCCAATGTTTTGCCGATCAGTTCTCCGCGCCGATTGACAAGAAAGTGTTCGGGATGGGATCGGACGCCGTATTTCTTTACGACTGTTCCTTGAATATCCAGGGGAACAGGGAAGTTCAATTTGTACTTGTCAATGTATTTTTTTACAATTTTTTTTCCTTCCCGCACATTGATGCCGATGACAACAAATCCGTCATTTCTGAATTCATCATATAATTTTACCAAAGAAGGAACCTCCTTCCGGCACCAGACTCACCAGGTGGTCCAGAAATAGAGTAAGACGACCTTTCCCTTAAAGGCGTCCAACCGGATGGGATTTTCTTCCAAATCTTTCAATACGAAATCAGGGGCGGCTTTTTTTCCCTTAAAATTCATAAACCCGGCATCCGATAATGGATTTGCCGATAAAGAGTTTGATGAAAAGGGAAAGAGAAGGGTTACGATTGCCAGGAAAAAAGGCAATATTACATTTTTTTTTTGGGTTGCTAGAAATTCGATCACATTGCCCATCATGTGTTCATATCGGGTTGTAGCTTCGGTCCATATGCCGTGCACTCAGACCATCTTATTCGACTACGCCTGGATACGCTGCTGCTTGTCGAAGCGAAGCGGACTTGTCCGGCTATGTTGAGCGGCGGATATGCCGTTTCAACGGGGCAGCAAAGCGTTTCATTTTGGCTCGGTGGGATATTTGGCATTTACCCATTCATTCCATCCGCCTTTAAGAATATAAATATTTGTATATCCTTTGTCCATCATTTTCCGTGCCAACCTGACACTGGTGTACTCATCGGGTCACGCTCAGTAGAGCACAATCGTCTTTGTTTTGGGATATCGGTAATACCAGTCGTTGAATTTGTGCGGATTTTCCTGAATGGCACCTTTGATTTTGATACCGCTTTTGTTCCAATCTTGAGGTCGCCGGACATCTAAAATGACGATGGATGGGTCTTCAAGCCGGGCTTTCAACGATTCCTTGGATATCCGTTTAATATTCTTGAAAGAGGAGTTTGGTATCAGTGAGCATCCACAGACGCCGATCAATACGCCTGAACAAAGCATTAAGCAAACAAAGAATCGTCTAGCGATCCTATGGGTCACTTTTTGACTCAATGTATTTTTCCGTATGTCTTGGTATAGATGCAATCGGTTAATGCTGAAAAATACATGCTAACTCCGCAGATTTATGCGAAGTTAGCATGTAGGGTAAGAAATAACCGGGGTTCCCCGATACTAATGGAAGCCTTTCATTTTTTATATCCGCCGAAACACAAAAAGCCTTTTCGGTTTCCCCTTTAAAATCTCCATGTTAAACCGAAATCAACACTGGTTTCACTGAGGGTTGATTCAAGCTCTACCGGCTGGCCAAATAGATCCGTACCGCTTTCTGTAATTGAGTTTTCAAATGCGTGCACAAAGCCAAGATTCATGGAAAAAGCATCGGAGAACTTGTATCCAACCCCAAGGGTAAGATGTTGTTCTACTATCGCCGGGAATCCGATAATCCTGAAGGTTTCATAATAGTAGGCGGATGGTAATGTTTTTCCCTGGACGGTTGCCGGCGTCTGGCCATTAAAATTATTGTGTTCATTCACAGGATTGCTCGCATAGTTATAACCGATTCTTAAAGATAGTTTGTCTGTTGCTTTGTATTGAGCACCAATGGCAAAAACCGTCTGATTGTCCCAATCAAAATCCTTATATCCGTCTGCATCCGCCCAATTTATCCATTTCACATCGGCTTCTATCAAGAACCCGGCATCAAAGAAATCATATGCAATGCCAAAACCAACTTGCTGTGGGGATTCCAGATCCAGGTCGTCATATGTACCATCCTGATCTAAGTCGGCCACATGTTTATAAGTGATTTTCTGTGGGGAAGTGTAGGTTAAACCTATGGACAGGTTATCAATGGGTTTGAAAATGAGTCCGGGAAGAGCGCCCAATGCAAATCCGCTGGAACCACCATCTTGCAGATCAAGCACACCGTAATCGATGGGAAGTGCCAAGCCTAAAGATAATTTTGGAGTGACCTGATACGCAATTGCAGGTGCAAACTTCATAATCTGCAGTTGAGTATACACTCCGGTGGCTAGAGGTGCCGCTTGGGGTAAGGGAGGTGCCGGATAGAAAGTAGGCTGATCCAGGGCGGTGTTTCTGTAATCCACGCCCAGCCCGCTGACACCATAGGCTGCGAGTCCAAACCGCCATTTGGTGCCCTCTTTGCCTAAGGGAGAGGAAAACCCGATGGCCGGAATCGGGTAGACGTTATCCTCCGCGTCGGCGCTGAACGTTCCCGGCGTAACAGCCCCTGTGTTGGTAATCTTTGCATCAATTTTGGGCATGAATAGCGTTCCAGAAAAATTAAATTCCGAGCCCGGACAGTATTCACCAAAGCACATAGCCGCTGAGTTCGCGAAAACAGCGCTGATGGCATCCAGTGGCTGCGCGATACCCACGCCCCCCATGGATCTTGCAATGGGACCGACACCGATTAAATTGATTCCGTTGGTGGCAAAGGCAGCAGTCGATAACATGACCGCAAAGGAAAAAATTGCCAAAACCTTAAATAATTTTTTCATCAACATTTCCTCCTTTGTTTTTAATTACCATTGAAAATGTACGGAATAGATAAAATGCTTGGATTTAGAATGGATTATTTCCGGCCAAGCCGTGATCCGCGACTACTGCATTAATGCATCTGCGACCATCGAAGTCAAGAATTTTACATTTACCCCTAGCTGATAATGGTCGTTAAGATTATTTAGCTGAGTATGGCAGTTCTCACAGGCCGTTACAAGGGTGGTTACGCCCGTCGTCTTGATTTGATCCGCTTTGACCCTGGCTGATTTCATCCGAAAATCCAGGGTGTCTTCACCCAAAGCAACCAGGCCGCCGCCGCCGCCGCAGCACCAGTTGTATTTCGGTTCGGGTGACATTTCACGAAAATCGTTTGTCAAATGCTTCAGGATGTAGCGCGGTTCATCGAAAACACCGCCGTTCCGCGCTATCTGGCATGGATCATGATAGGTAACGGGGCCATTTAATTTTGATGGATCCAGCTTGATGCGACCGCTTTTGATATATCTGGCGTGAACTTCGGTGATGGAAGACACTTTAAACGGCTGGTCGGCGGCCAGTTGTTTCATGACGCGAAATGCCGTTCCGCACTCACATATACAAACCTCCTTGACCTTTAACCGCTTCGCCTCATTCAAAATACGATCCAGTATCAGTTGGGTACGCGTGGGATCTCCGACAAAGGCGCCAAAATTTACCGCCTCAAAAAAACTCAACGTCCAATGTTCACCGGCCGCATTGAATACAGCGGCCGTTGGAATGATGGAGTGAGCACCGGCCAAAGCGACAAAAAGAAGATCCGCGCCTACGACGTCCATGGGTATGGCGGTTTCGCCCGCTTCCATCTTCCATTTTTTGACAACGTCTTTCTCCAGCTTTTTGACCCCTTCCATAAAGCTCTCTTTAAAAAGATCCAGAGATTTACCCTTTTCAATAGACGTGTCGGCCAACAGTGTTAGAATTTCCGGCTCGCTATGGGCACCGATGAGGAGCAGTTTCGCTATGGACATGATCATTTGGGTATCGATGCCAAAGGGGCAATATACCATGCATCGTCGGCACCCCGTACAGGAATAGGCTGATTCGTAGAGTTCTTCCAGCGCTGTTTCATTGAGTTCTTTTGCCTCTCCCACGGAAGGCCATACTTTCCCCCGGGCCTTGAAATATTTTTTGTAAATTCTGCGAACGATTTCGTGTCTGTAGGCAGAAATATGTTTGACCTGCCCCATGGAAGCATAAACATGACACGCTTCCGTACAGATGCCGCAACGAGTGCAAGTTTCCAGGTAATATGTCATGGCGCTGTTCAACTTTTCCCTGAAGAGCTGCAGCAGGTCGTTTCGTGTGTTTTGATCCATTGTTAGCCTCTTCTCAGTTTATTCATGGGTAAAGATAAAAAAGAATGCATGGACTGGCTGAAGGGAAAGAATATGAGAAACAGATTTGCGAAAAACACATGCACAACCAGCATGAAGGAGTGCCCCGCAATGAGCACGTTATAGGGCACTTCCGGTTTCAGCGTCAAAAGATTGAGAAGATAGGTCCGGTAATCTCCGACCACCATCTCTTCGTAACCATACCAGCTCCTGGCCCAATCCATTTGGCTGCCGAAAATGGCGATGAGAAACAGCAAGATAAGAATGTAATAATCTTCAGGGACGGATAATTCTCTGACAGGCGATAGGAGGCGTCTGAACAGAAAATACAACAGCGTTACACAGAAGATCAGGCCTAAAAACCCATTTCCCAGAAACACTTCATGGGGGATCAATTGAAAAATTTTAAATTCCTCGAACAGCTCCAGATGTCCGATAATCAGGAGCAGCAAGCAAGCATGAAACACGATTAGAAACACCCATAATACCGGCTTGTGTTTCCGGGCTGAAGGAAATAAAAATGTGTCGTAAATCGCCCCGAGCCATTTCGCCCGTTTTTCGGGATAAATCTGCAGGGAAGTGGCCTGCTTGGGTTTTCTGAAGATTTTTACAAGTCTTAATGTGGTTCCCACCAAGAACACGGCAACGGAAAAATATACCATATATATCAACACAAAATTATACAGCGCATCCACCGGAACCTCCTAATGATCTATTCAAGAAAAACCGGGCACCCTGAATAAAAAGGGGTGCCCGGTTTGGTTTTATACCAATCTTTTGATATAAAACTTCGTCACTTCTCCGCTCTGATCGGTTTTCAGAAGTTCGTTACCGCTGCTTCTGGTCCAGGATGGGAAATCAGCCAAGGATCCGGGATCCGTTGACAAGACCTCAATCACCTGGCCGATCTCGACCTCTTTAATTCCCCTGCTGGTTTTCAAAATGGGCATGGGACAAGGCAAACCTTTCAAATCCAATGTTTTATCGACTTTGATCTCTTCATTCATGATAAACCTCCATTTATCGTGTTATATAAAAAGTTGTATCCGACTATCTTTTGCCTGTTCTAAAAATGTTGCGACACCACAATAGGACAACTGAGAGTAATCGATCATTTCCTCCCGCTTGAATCCCATGAGATCCATTGACATTTCACAAACGTAAATTTGAACGCCGAATTCCTGGGCCATTTCTATCATCTGCTCCAGTGACGCGACGTTCTTTTTCTTCATCAGTGATTTCATCATGGCCGTTCCCATACCGCCCATATTCATTTTGGAAAGTTTTACCTCACATGTCCCCTTGGGCAGCATGGCGCCAAACATCTTTCCCATCGTATCCTTTCCGCCGGCTTTTTTGTTCTTGTCTCTCAGGATCGGTGTCCCCCAAAAAGTGAAGAACATCACAACCTCCATGCCCATGGCCACGGCGCCGGTGGCGATGACAAAGGCCGCCAAAACCTTGTCCATATCGCCGCTAAACACAATCATAGAAATTTTGTTGGATGGAATTTTTTTATCCATCGCTGAAATCTGAGATTTCAACTCTTCTATTTGCGCCTCGATATTTTGCATGATTTACCTCCTGTATAATTTTAAAAATGTGTTGAGGTTATGGCTAAAAAAATATTTAAATTTGAATTCCCCGCTGCCTGCAGCGCGGGATGAATTCAAATAAAGATAAGATCCTTATTTAAAGCGAAAGAGCGGTGCCGCAGCCCTCAGGGCTGTGGCAAAAATTCCGAAATACCCCGCAGCTTGCTGCGGGGATAGGGATTTTAGCCTTTCGCCAACTTAGCGGCGTAGCCGCGTTTCATAAAATCGTTACACGATTTTATTAATGTTGTTAAAATAACCATTTCAAAAATTTGAAACGCTCAGCTTAGGTTTAAATAAAATATATAAGAACCGTCTACTTAAAGGGGCTTCACCATGAAAATATTTTATAAGCACATGTTTTTGTGCCTTTGCCTGATATTTTTGTCCAGCATGGTAACGCTCGCCGAAAGTGGGGAATTGATCCAGCCGACCCGCACCCTGCAATCTCCTGAAGAAATGACTGGAAAAATCTCTGTATTCAGCGAACCTCCCGGGCTCGATGTTTTTCTCAATCATTCAAAAATCGGAAAAACACCCGTCATTGCAATGGAAGTGAAGGCAGGAACTTACAGCCTGGAAGTTCAAAAAGCAAAAACGCAAATCCATGTCATACCGGGCAAGTCTCTCCGATTAAGCCTGTTCAAGAATACATTTATCAACGTTAAAGAGCCCAAAAAGGAAAAGATTCAAAAACC
>JAJDND010000098.1 GCA_022340885.1 Desulfobacterales bacterium
ATTCATTTTTCCTTCAACTTCTAAATCACAATCGACTTCAATTTATAATTTTTTCTCATAATTCCACCTCCTCTTCTTGATCTCAGCGGCAGTAACGAGGCATTTCACCTGCGCGTCTTCGATCTTGCCGTTGACTTTCAACGCCACCTTGAGCGGACCGGCCGGCTTGCGCTCGACATAGGTGGTCTCTACATCGATTTTCACCTTGCCGGCGGCACCCAGAAGCCATTCGTTAGTCTTCCTTAGTAGCGTACATGCGCATGGCTGTCTTGAACGGCCCTGCCTTCGGTGGTGGCAGCCAGTTCTCTTCGAGCACCCCTTGGGCTTCTGCGTAGCGATATAAATTTCGATGCCGCCGGCACAGGTCCTATTTCATCCCCGTATCCTTTAGCGCCTGCTTGCACCGTTTGCTCACTTTCTTATCATTCTTCTTCAGGCAGTTCAGGAGCCTGCCTTGCCCCTCCGGCACATCGGCGCAGTACTTCTCTAGGTCGTCGCCGCACTCGTTCGCCAAATAGGTCAGGGATGAAATTGCCCGGTCGAGCTGCGCCGCCGCGTCGAACAGAGCATACTCGCATCGCGCGCTCAGCTTGTCCTCATGCGCATAGAGGCAGGCCAGAACGCGGCCTTCGCCGGGGGTCACGTCTTTGCAGTATTTGATCAATTCCTTCTCGCAGCCCTTTGCCACAGTATCGACAACACCCTGCGCCATGGCCTCGACAGGCCCCTTTTGCTGTGCAACCGCGTTCCCGGCAAAGACGATCATGATACACACCACAACTCCACTTAAAATGACGTTTCGCATAATATCCTCCTTCTCATGTTGGCATCGCCCATTCATTTGAACACTTCTGCCTTTGGTTACAGACAAATTCAAGCCACTTGCTTCGAGCTTGGTAGTTGACTCATGTTTTTCCATTTTTCAATCTCCAACACAGGTACGGTGGAACAGAACCTTAGTGCCTGAATTCATACAACTTTTGCAAAATTTCTTCTTCCAATTCTTGAATAATAGCAGCATACTCCGCACGACGTTTGGCGGCTATTTCTTCCTTAGACCGGTTCCAATGATCCAGAGCTTTGATACAACTTTCGAAATCTTCGCACATGGTCTGAAATTTGTCGCTTTCCCTAAAAAGCTGTTTTGCATTGTCCTTGTGTTTAGGGAACCGCTTCAAAACAGCGAATAAGCCTGGTCGGATAATCTTCATGAATATCTCCTGATGATAAAAACAGCCTGAGTTTTTTTAACAATCTCAAATGAATACAAAAGGATAGGGGTAAAAAACAGCTTGACTTTTTTGCCGTAATTTGAAATGCTCAATAATTCTCTAATTTAATTCATTTAAATTGTCACCCTAGCTTAGGGTAAACGTTTACCCTAACCTTTAAACAATCTGTTTATTTTATGTCATATAAAATTTGCGTTTCTGCCACCGTGGGACATAAAATATGGCGCGACAAGAAAACATACCCTTTAAAATCCTTTACGCGCAGATACAACACCTGGGGACTGAACAAATCGAGTTGCAACTGCAGCGGATTCTGGATAGCCCGGAGTTCAAGGCTGCCAAACAGCAGCGAAGGTTTTTCGAATTCGTCGTTAAAGAGACCCTTTTCGGAAGAGCACACGAAATCAAGGGGTACACCATCGCCACCTGTGTCTTCGGCAGAAGCGATGAATTTGATCAGAACTCGGATCCCATCGTCAGCGTTCAGGCCAACAGGCTCCGCCGGGCCTTAGAGCACTATTATTTGGCGGCGGGTAAAGATGATCCGATCATCATCGACATCCCTAAGGGAACTTATGTGCCAACGTTTTATGAACAGGTCAGTGCCGCATCTTATACCACTGTTTGCGATAAAGTACCGGACATCGCCATTCATGATCCATGGCCGGAAGTGCTGATCCGAACTTTTGAGAACCTGACGGGGAATCCGGAAAAAGATTTTATCGGAACAGGGTTCTCGACAGAGCTGGCTGTTGAGGTTTCCCGTTTCCAGGATATTAAAGTACTGTATGCTCAAAAGGCACAAAAAGAACCGGCCTCACACAGCGGTATTCGGTTTATTTTAGATGGCAACATCCGTGAAGACAGTGGCGGGATTAAAGTTGCCGCCTATTTGACAGACACAAAAACCGGGAGACATATTTGGGGGGATGCACATCGGTCAGATCTTAAAGCTGCACCACTCATCTCTTTCCAGGAAGAAGTCGCTCGGATTATTGCCGCCAAAATTGCAGGTGAATTCGGGATCATTTCAAGAACACTGTCCATTGAAACGAAAAAAAAACCGGCCAAGAAGTTAAAAACTTATGAAGCCATCCTGAGATTTTACGAATACGATCAGACCCATACCGCCAAGAATTTTTTTAGGGCAATGGAGGCGTTGGAGCATGCGGCAAATATCGAACCGGACTGCGGTCAGGTCTGGACCATGTTAGGAAGACTTTACGCCAATATCTATAGCCTGGACATTCCCGGTTTTGAAAAGCCTCTTGAAAAAGCGCTTGAGTTTGCCTTAAGGGGTGTTCGCATGAATGGTGACAATCAACGGGCCGTGGGCACCTTGGCCCTGGTTCATATGTTTGCCAATGAATTATCAGCCGCTTTGTTGGAAGTCAAGCGGGCCCTTGCACTGAATCCGAGCTCTCTTTTCGTGCTCGATGGTTTAGGCTACATTTTGACGCTTACAGGAGAATGGGAACAAGGGCCGGCTCTGATTAAAAAAGTCATCAAGCTTAACCCATATTATAGAAACGTTGTCCATTACGCCTTATGGGTGGATTATCTGCGACAGAATGATTTCGAACGTGCGTATCTGGAAACCATGAGCCTTAAAAGGACCTCGCTCTTCTGGTATCCCCTTGCCAAGGCCGCCAATTTAGGGCTTTTGGAAAGATATGAAGAGGGAAAAAAATTTGCTGAAAAACTGCTTGAGCTAAAGCCTGATTTTCCAAATCGCGGTCGTATACTGATCAAACATTACATAAAGTTTGATGATATTGTTGAGCGGGTTGTTGACGGATTGCACAGCGCGGGTCTTGAAATTGATTGACAATAAAATTTGATGCAATCCAATTTATATACCCGGAAGTCGACATCCCCCCGATAAGCCCTTTTATGTAGTCTTTAAAAACCTTGCCCTCCACCGCAAGACGTTAGAAATTCAGTTTCTATCGCGCGGTAAGGACTGAATTGCCGTAGCGATTTCTCGGCTGAATTCGGTTAATGTCCGGTTTTGAGCCTCAACAACACCGGCGGCCCCCGCTGACGACACCGGCGCTTTCAAAACAGATTTCCGTTGCATTAAGACGCTTCCCTCTCTACCGATAACGCTCCAGAAGGCGGTTAAATATGCATCCCCTCCTCCGGCAGTGCTGGCAAAACGGGTAACGTCGATGACAATCTGAAAATCCGATTGAGTTGATCCGCGACGTTCAAACGTATAGACCTTTGGTGTTTTCAGCAGCAAAGAGAGATTTTCCACCAGTACCCGGGAGAAATTATCCTGCAATGGTTCCGCCCAACGGGTGAACTCGTTCAAAACCATTTTATGGTCTCCCGCAAGTGTGACGATCTGGTTACGATTCAGGTATGCCGGCAGTGTAACAGGCCCGACAAGAACCGAAGGACTGCTGTTTTCCGATGCATTCAACGCGGTGTCCTGAGATGCCGGCAGTGAACGCAACAGGAAGAATTCCGATGGTTTGCTGTTGCCGGCACATCCGTTCAATATGATTACACAAACAGCCAGTATCATTGATCCAAAATACGCTATGCGATATGTCACTTTATCATCCTCCCTTGCCGCTTTTTCCCCTCAGCAGCGCCTCTGGATGCCGCTCGAGATAATCCATCAGCGAATTTATCGACTGCGCTGCAACAGCGAACGCATCCAACGCTTGATTCAGTTTGTAGCGGGTATCTGAATTTTCACCAACGAAATTATTTACACCTGCCAGGGTCGTTTTTGCCTGATCCATGGCGCTTTTTGCGGAAACCAAAGCATTCTGTGCTTTGTCCAACAAGGGTCGGATTTTACTGTCGGCCCCTTTGACAAGTTTCCGTGCATCACCCATCATTTTCTGGGCGTCGCTCGAAGCCACCATAAAATTTTCTAGAACCTTCTTTGTCCGACCGTCAAGACTCAAAATCATCGCGTTTAAATTATTGCTGGCAGCATCCAAACTGTTGACGATTTTATCGATTTTAGGATTACCGGTCATTTTTTCAATATTATCGAGCACCTCGGTTAACTTATCGGCAATTTGTGTGATGGGCAATTCTTTCAGTTTTTGGGTCAGCAGTTCCATGGAAGACGGTATGGTGGGAATCTCGGGATATTGGCTCATGATGCCAGTCAATCGAACCGGAGTGTCCGGGAAAAAATCGAGTTCGATCGTGAGTTGGCCGGTTACCAGGCTCTGCAGTCCCAGCTGAGCCCGAAATCCGCGTTCGATCATCCGCT
>JAJDND010000104.1 GCA_022340885.1 Desulfobacterales bacterium
TTTATACCCTAATCCGGCGAAAACGCGATTCGGCCCTCATTGGGTCGGCAACCTACCCGCTTATCCCTTTTTTGTCAAGAAATGATGGGTGGTTATGAAATATATCGTTGAAAGCACTTCTAAACAAAGTCCCTGAATGAGAGCCATCGAACCGATTTGACTTCAGGCGTTGGTTATGATTAATTATTGAGGTTTTGTTCTCGCATCCCTTATTAATGATCATGGGATACACGGAGTTGTCCATGGAAGGCATTGAAAAAGATTCAAAATGATAACCGTTGAAAATCTAACAAAAAGCTACGGCACGGAGGTGCTCTTCGACAAAGCGGGTTTCAAGCTGAATCCCAAGGAAAAAATTGGGGTCGTCGGTCGGAACGGACACGGAAAAACCACCCTTTTTCGACTCATCACCGGACAAATCCCTTCTGATTCAGGAGACATCTTCATTCCCAAACATTACCGGATCGGTTATGTCCGACAGGAGATTGAATTTACAAAACCGACCGTGCTCGAAGAGGCAATGACCGGGCTTCGCGAAGACGAAAACGAGTGTCAATGGAAAGCCGAGGAGATACTTTCGGGTCTCGGATTCTTGAAAGAAGATTTCCAACGGCCTCCTGAAGAATTTTCAGGAGGGTTTCAAGTTCGCCTGAATCTTGCAAAAGTGCTCGTTTCCGAACCTGATTTGCTGCTTCTGGATGAACCCACCAATTATCTCGATATCACTTCCATCCGCTGGGTAGAGCGTTATCTGATCCGATGGCCTCGCGAACTGATGCTCATCACCCACGACCGAAACCTGATGGATAAGGTCATTTCACACATCCTCGGGATTCATCGCCGAAAAATCAAAAAACTGACCGGAAATACAGAAAAATATTATGCGCAAATCGCCCAGGATGAAGAGATTTACGAAAAGACCCGCCTTAACGACGAACGGCGACAAAAGGAGATAAAGCTGTTCATCAACCGGTTCAGAGCCAAAGCAAGACTGGCGAATCTGGTTCAATCGCGTATCAAGACCCTGTCTAAAATGGAGAAAAAAGAAAAGCTGGAACGGATAAAGGCACTTGATTTTTCATTTCGAAGCATCCCGTTTCCTAAAAAAGACGTGATGAAGATTCGAGACGTTTCCTTTTCCTACGACTCCGAAAATCCGTTGATCAGAGATTTCAGCTTTTATGCAAGGGTCGGAGAACGGATCTGCGTGGTCGGAAAAAACGGTAAAGGCAAAACAACGCTTTTAAAGCTGATGTCAGGGGTACTCAAACCCGACAAGGGCAATATCACACTGAACCCATCGGTCAAACAAGGATATTTTGAACAAAGCAATATCGGGAGTCTGGATGGATCGCGAACCGTTGAAGAAGAGATCCTCTTCTCGCACCCGGATATCGACCGCCAACAGGCAAGGACGATCTGCGGCGCAATGATGTTTGACGGCGGCGCTGCTTTGAAAAAAATATCCGTTCTTTCGGGTGGAGAAAAAAGCCGGGTAATTTTGGGCAAACTTCTCGTTACGCCGGTAAATCTTTTGCTTCTCGACGAACCCACCAACCATTTGGACATGGAATCGTGCGATGCAATGCTTGCCGCTATCGACAGTTTTGACGGCACGGTTATCATGGTGACCCATAACGAGATGTTCCTGCACGCGCTTGCCGAGCGCCTCATCGTGTTTCAGAACCACGGCATCCAGGTGTTCGAGGGGGGATATCAGCGGTTTCTGGAAAAAGGCGGGTGGGCGGACGAAACAGACGCTTTAAAAACAGATTCCGAAAAGGTCGATCACGAGGATTCGGCGGTGAAGTTGACCAAGAAAGAAAAAAGGCGGATACGTTCCGCATTTATTGCCGACCGATCCAAAGCCCTCAAGCCACTGGAGCAGCGTATTTTAGGTATTGAAAACCGTATCGAAAAATATGAAAATGAACTCGATGATCTCAATGCGGATATGATGGCCGCTTCACAGGCCGGAGACGGCGAGAAGATCGGCGCGATCTCTCGATCCATCCATCGCTGCCAATCGGCCATCGATACCCTTTTTGACGAACTTGAGCAATTCACGGCCGATCTTGAAGAAAGAAAGGCTGAATTTGAAAAAAAAATATCTCGAATGGGAGTTTAAATACGGATCATGAAAAAAGATTTTGTATGCACAACCGGCATCGCATCAAAGGCAAGAGGGTCGAAACCGGCCGGTGATCCGCAAAAGATTTTAGTTTTCCAGCAAAACCGCAGCGGCGAAAAAAAAATAGAAGGCATTCGGCAATATGGCGGCAAACGGTTTACCGTGGAGGTGGTGTCTATCGACGAAGCACTGCCCGAAATCATCGACGATACCACGCCATACATTCCCCGCAATTTTCAGGCGGACCTGGTGCTGGACTATTTGAAACATCCGGACCTGTCCCATGACCTTGCCGAGCTTTGCCGCGACAAAAACATCCCTGTGGTGGCTTCCGGCAAAAAGCTGCGCGTCAAAGGCATGCTGACGCCGCCCACCTGATGCGGTCTCGCCAGGCAGGTCTGCCTGGGTAACTACGGAAACATGTTCGGCATGCCGGAATTTAACGTAACGGTTTCAAAAGGCCGCATCGATCGCATCGAAGTGGTTCGCGGGGCGCCCTGCAAAGCCACTTGGGAAGCGGCGCGGCGCATCGAAGGGCTTTCCGTCAAAGAAGCGCCGGTGCGAATCGGTCTGGAAGTGCAATATTTCTGCGTGGCGGATCCCTCGGCATGGGACCCGATTTCCGGTAAAAGTTCGGTGCATCTGGCCGGTGAATTTCACAAAGCCGCGCTGCTTAAGGCCTTGAAACGGAAACGCAAAGGTCCGTGTTGAGGATATGCGTCTCTAATGGGTTTGCTAAAAAAAATAGAGTCGCTCCTGCCAGAGGCCCTGATTGCAGACAGATACGCCGTTGGTCATGAAATCATGCGCTTGAAACGGCGGAAAGGGAAAACGCCGCCCCATGACATCGTTAACCGGCGATTGATTCGTATCGAAAAAAGGCTTCAAAAATCCGTCAACAAAAGAGCCTGGCGCAAATCACACCGGCCGCAACCGCTCTACAACGACGCACTCCCCATCCTGGCCAAAAAAGACGACATCATCGATGCCGTCAAGACCCATCCGGTGGTGATCATATCCGGGGAAACCGGTTCCGGGAAAACCACGCAGATACCGAAATTCTGCCTTGCGGCAGGCCGGGGGATTGACGGAAAGATCGGCTGCACCCAACCCAGAAGAATCGCGGCAATAACGGTCTCCCAACGGATCGCCGAAGAACTCGGAGAAGAGGCCGGAAGGTCCGTCGGATATAAAATCAGATTTAAGGACAAAACGGGTCCCAATGGTTTTATAAAGATCATGACGGACGGGATGCTTTTGGCCGAGGCTCAAAGCGACCCGGGCCTGTATGAATACGATACCATCATTGTGGATGAAGCCCATGAAAGAAGTCTGAATATCGATTTCATTCTGGGCATGCTGAAGACCCTGCTGACAAAACGAAAAGACCTCAAACTGATTATCACCTCCGCCACCATCGATACCGAGAAATTTTCAAAGGCGTTCGATCATGCACCGGTGATCGAAGTATCCGGTCGCATGTATCCGGTAAAGGTGCGCTACTTACCCCGGGACACATCCATTGAAAACGGCGACCCCCAGACCCACGTTGAAACAGCCGTCCGCGAACTGAACCGGCTTTTTAAAGAAACACATTCCGGAGATGTTCTGATTTTCATGCCCACGGAAGCAGATATTCGTGAAACCTGCGAGCTCATCAAGGCAAAGAATGTCCGTCATACCGAGATCCTGCCGCTTTTTGCCAGGCTGTCGGCATCCGAGCAGTCCCGGGTTTTTTCACAGGGTACGGGCAGAAAAATTATCGTCGCCACCAATATCGCCGAAACCTCCCTCACCATACCCGGCATTAAATACGTTATCGACACGGGACTTGCACGAATATCCCATTATATGCCGCGGATGAGAATCACAGCGCTTCCGGTTACAGGCATATCAAAAAGCAGCGCCGATCAGCGAAAAGGAAGATGCGGCCGCATGGAAAACGGCGTGTGCATTCGCCTGTTTTCAGAAAATGATTTCGAAAACCGGCCGCTGTTCACTTCGCCTGAGATTCTACGAGCCAACCTCGCGGAGGTTATCCTGCGAATGATTTCCCTGAATCTGGGGGACATATCGGATTTTCCTTTTATCGACAAACCGGCCGCAAAAAGCATCCAGGACGGATTCGATCTCCTTTACGAACTGGGCGCCATTGTTCCCAAGTCAAACCGCAGGTCCAAAAAGACCCGCCGATTTTTGCTGACGAATAAAGGCGAACTCATGGCGAAGATGCCCATCGATCCGAGACTGTCGCGAATGCTTATCGAGGCTCGGAACGAGGGGTGTCTTGAGGAAATGATCGTCATCGCCGCCGCCCTTAGTATTCAGGATCCCCGTGAAAGACCCGCTGAAAAAGCGCAGGAAGCGGATCAGGCCCAGAAGGGGTTTTGTGATCCTTTTTCCGATTTTATCACGCTGCTCAATATCTGGAATGCCTATCAACAGGTTTTGAAAAAAGAAAAAACAACCGGCCGCATTAAAAAATTCTGCAAAAGCCACTACCTTTCCTTCAGGCGGATGCGGGAATGGCGGGATATCCATGCCCAGCTTTTCGAGGCGATGACAGAAGATCGCATGAATGATACAAAAAAAACCGCCAAGAAGCGTATCCCGAAGCATGCCTCCCTTCCCCGTCGACAATCGAAAGACCCTATCCCGGACACACCATTCAGTCCGCTATACACCGCCACACACAAATCTATTTTAAGCGGCTTCTTATCCAACATCGCCGTTAAAAAGGAAAAGAACATTTTTCAAGCGCCAAAAGGAAAAGAAGTGATGATTTTCCCTGGATCGACCCTGTTCAATACGGCTAAAGAATGGATCGTCGCGGCGGAATGGGTCGAAACATCGCGTCTGTTCGCCAGAACCTGCGCAAATATCGACAGCGCATGGCTGGAAGACCTGGCAGGGAACTTATGTAAGCGAACATATCTTCACCCCCACTGGGAAAGGAAAAACGGTCGGGTCACAGCCTACGAACAGGTCAGCCTTTTCGGACTTGTGATTGTTCCCAAGCGGCCGGTTCCTTACGGCAGCATCGATCCGGC
>JAJDND010000114.1 GCA_022340885.1 Desulfobacterales bacterium
GCAATCCAAATCAACACAAATGCGAAAATTTGGGCGCTTGAAAGCGGCTCGTTATATAAAAAGACCCCCAAAAGGAACATACTCGTTGGTGCGATATACTGCAAGAAACCGACAGTGGAAAGATGGAGCCGTTTTGTTCCCAGTGTAAAGAGAAGTAGTGGAAAGGCCGTCAAAAAAGCGGTCCCCATAAGAAAAAGATCGATCTTGATACTGATGTGAAATAAAGCGCCGACGCCTCTAATATACAAAAACAAAATATATCCTAAAGCAGGACCGGAAAGCAAAAGCATCTCCACAGAGAGGCCAACCAGGGCACTGATCGGGGCCACTTTCCGAATCAGCCCGTAAAATCCAAATGCAAAGGCAAGTGAAAGCGCTATCCAGGGGAATTCCCCGTATTGAAACGTCAGATATAATACCGCGACGCACGCCAGTGTCAAGGACACCGTCTGCAGACGTCTCAAACGTTCCCTGAGAAAAATCATGCCCAGCAAGATGTTGATCAGCGGATTGATAAAGTATCCGAGGCTCGCCTGGAGAATATGATCATTGTTAACCGCCCAAATGTAAATGAACCAGTTGGAAGCAAGCAGTATTGTCGTCGGAAGCAGAATCGCGAAGGTTCGCGGTTTTTTTACGGCCGCCGTGAATTCGTTTCCATGTCTCAAAAAGACTATCAAAATGATCAAAAATAAAAAGGACCAGATGACGCGATGCATAATGATCTCAAGGGCGGGAACATGGCGCAGGACTTTCCAGTATATGGGGCTCAGCCCCCAGATCAAAAATGCCGCAAATGCGCACATCACGCCGGTCAGAGATTCCGGTCTTGATTTTGATGGAGCGATGGGTTTCATAAAACAATCAATTGATATTCATAGAGCGGGTTTCAAAAAATAATTCTCCATTAGACCAATTATAAATCGATGTCAAAAGATATCCCACCTTGACATAAGACATGAAATTCAAATAATAAAGTGTGACGTGCTTTTATACATTCACCTAAGGAGAAGAAATGGCGCAAATTTTGGCAATTTATGGAAGCCCCAGGCGTCGAGGAAATACCGCGACCTTACTCAAGCATGCTGTCCAGGGAGCTGTTGACGCCGGCGCATATGTTGATGAAATCGTTTTGAGAGACTTAAAGATATCCCCTTGCCTTGAAATTTACGCGTGCAAAAAAGATGGGCGATGCGCCATAAAAGACGATTTCCAACAGGTTGTGGATCAGATCCTGATGGCCAAAGGATTGATCCTTGCCAGCCCCATCTTTTTTTATACCGTAAGTGCCCACACGAAAATTTTAATGGATCGGTGCCAGTCGCTGTGGGTAAAAAAATATTGGATAGACAAGGTGCCTTTCGGGCAATGGGAGCCAAAACGAAAAGGTATTTTTATTTCAGCCGGGGCGACGAAGGGCAAAAAACTTTTTGAAGGTGCCCTTTTGACGGTCAAATATTTTTTCGACACCTTGGATACGGAACTCTATCGATCTTTGCTGTTTCGCAGACTGGATTTCGAAGAGGACATATTAAAACATCCGGATTACCTTGAAGAAGCCTATGAAGCCGGTAGTGCGCTGGCTGAGATGATAAGAATTTTCTGATGACACGCCCCTGGTCTATCAGGATGAATCCACCATCTCCGGGCTACATGCGTTGGCAGATAAAACGTTTTAATTTATATACACGTCATAGCCGACTTTTTTCGCGATAAACAAAGCTCGAAATGCTTCTGGTTGTGGCCGGAACACTTTTTTCGACCAATTCCCGCCTTTCTTCATTATACAAGAATCGGAACGATTTACAAAAGGTTCAAACCAACAAACGCCGGCTTTAAAGCAGCTTCTGAGTGTTTTTGAAAAAAGTGGTCAATAACGATACTATGAGGGTAAAATGAAAAGTGCTCCTGGTGTATTAGCGGTGTGGGGGTCTGTTTTTCATGAAGATGTTACCTTTTTCATGGACAAAGATATCCGGCCTCTGTCAATATCCACACCGATGACGGTCACCGTGACTTTCTGGTTAACCTTTACGATATCTGCGGGATTTTTTACATATCTGTTCGCCATTTCACTGATGTGGATCAGCCCGTCCTGGTGCACGCCGATATCTGCAAAAGCGCCGAATGCAGTGACGTTGGTGATAATGCCCGGAAGTTTCATGCCGGGTTTTAGATCCTTGATTTCTTTTATGCCGTCTGCAAAAGCAAATGCTGAAAAGGAATCTCTGGGATCGCGTCCCGGTTTTGACAGCTCGTTCAATATATCGCTTAACGTCGGAATTCCGATCCTGTCTGTGACATACCTTAAAATGTCGATTTTCTTTCTAAGTGTTTCATCGGCCATCAAATCCGTCACTTTGCATTTAAGATCACGGGCCATGGCATCGACAACAGGGTAGCTCTCAGGATGCACTGCGCTTTCATCCAGGGGGTTCCTGCCGCGGTTTATTCTCAAAAAACCCGCTGATTGTTCAAAGGCCTTGGGACCGAGCCGCGGCACCTTTTTAAAATCCATTCTGGATCGAAAGGGGCCGTTTTCATCTCTAAAGGCCACGATGTTTTTGGCCAATTGAAGACCGAGTCCGGAAACGTATGTTAATAGCTGGATGCTGGCCTGATTGACATCAACGCCCACATGATTTACGCAGCTGATCACCACATCATCCAATGCCTGTTTTAAGGACGTCTGATCCACATCATGTTGGTACTGGCCTACCCCGATGGATTTCGGATCGATTTTGACAAGTTCGGAAAGGGGATCCATCAGGCGCCTACCAATGGAAACAGCGCCCCGTATCGTCAGATCGAGATCAGGAAATTCCTCACGAGCTATGGCCGACGATGAATAGACCGAAGCGCCGCTTTCATTGACTAAAACGACATGAACCTTTTCAAGGCCCAAACCTTTAACAAAATCTCCGGTTTCCCTCCCTGCGGTTCCGTTGCCGATGGCGATTGCTTCGATCTGATATTTTTGGCACAATATTTTAACCATTTGCGCGGCTTCTCGGGTCTGTTTCTCCGTCAGATGAGGGTATATTGTCTCATGGTGAAGGAATTTCCCTTGTCTGTCCAGACAGACGATTTTACATCCTGTTCTAAACCCTGGATCGATGCCCATAACCCTTTTGGCCCCAAGGGGAGGGGCCAAAAGGAGTTGGCGTAAGTTGTCTTCAAATATCTTGATGGCTTTGGCGTCGGCGCTTTCTTTCGACGCCAGACGGATTTCCGTTTCAATGGCGCGCGATAGGAGCCTTTTGTAGCTGTCACGAATTGCGAGTTTAACCTGTTTTGAATCCTTGCCGTCTCCTTTGACAAAAAGATGATCCAATATCGCGATGGCATCTTCTTCAGGGGGGGCTATGGTAAGGTTTAAGATGTCCTCTCTCTCTCCTCTACGCATGGCAAGTATTCGGTGTGAAGGCGCCTTGGCAACCGGTTCTTCCCAATCAAAGTAGTCTTTGTACTTGACACCTTTTGATTCCATTCCGGAAGCGACGGTGCTTCTAATCTTTCCTTTTTCCATAAATAACCGGCGCAACCGATCTCTTGCCTGAGGATTCTCATTAATCCATTCCGCAATGATATGCCCGGCGCCGGTGATGGCATCCTCAGCTGAATCGATGCTTTTTCCGGGGTCCACATAATTCGCGGCTTCTGCATACGGATCTACTCCTGCTTGCTCAAATATTATCTTTGCAAGGGGCTCTAGACCTTTTTCCACGGCAATAGTGGCTTTGGTCCGGCGTTTGGGACGAAAAGGGAGATAGAGATCATCAAGTATCGCCATGCTTTCGGCTGCAAAAACCGCTGCTTTCAGTTCATTTGTAAGATGGCCATGCTTTTCGAGAGATTTCAAAATGGTTTCCCTGCGAATATCCAGTTCCTTTAGCTGGCCCAGTCGGTCCCGAATCGACGAGACTTCAACTTCATTCAGACTCCCTGTTGCTTCTTTTCGATACCGTGCGATAAACGGAATCGTTGCCCCTTCATCGAGGAGTACTGAAACCGCTTGAATCTGTGATTCGCTTATGCCGAGTTCTTGTGCTATTTTAGATGCGTGTGTAAATTCCATTGAATATCGAAGGGTCTTTTTTAACGGTCGGGAAGGAAAAATGATACAACCTCGTAGGCGCTGTTATGCATTAAATTTTATATGAAAAATGCTGAAATATCCGAGTTAGCGATCCTGGACCATTTCTGCCAAGGCTTTTAATGCGATGCTGTAGCCTTTTACCCCCAAGCCGGTGATCCGGGCGTCGGCTACATCCGATATCAGAGATTTGTGCCGAAACGGCTCTCTTTTGTAAATATTTGAAATATGAATTTCGATGATCGGGATATCGATGGCAAGGAGTGCATCTCGGATGGCGATACTGGTGTGGGTATATGCAGCCGGATTGATAATGATTCCGTTTTGAGTGGCTCCCACCTCCTGGATTTTATCGACGATGGCGCCTTCGTGATTGGACTGGAATGTTTCAACAAAAATTCCCAGTGCCATCCCCAGGTGTTCGAGTTCTGCATTGATTTCATCCAGGGTGGTACTGCCGTATATTTCTGGCTCTCTTTTGCCCAGCATATTCAGACTGGGCCCGTGAATGACTAGGACTT
Source organism: Desulfobacterales bacterium (assembly GCA_022340885.1). Lineage (GTDB taxonomy): Bacteria > Desulfobacterota > Desulfobacteria > Desulfobacterales > UBA11574 > UBA11574. The sequence continues at coordinate 4,618 of JAJDND010000114.1, forward strand.
TCACTTTGCTTTTCTCTTGATTCATCGGATTATCGCTCCTTGGTTCAAATTAACTCTTCCTATTTCTCATTATGTGAAAGAAAAAAGAGAAAATAGGTTATCTATTTTTAACAGGATTGCTATTCACCGATCAGTTTTCGAAACGAGGCTATGGTCTCATTATAATTCGGGCTCTGGAAAATGGCCGACCCGGCCACGAAGACATCCGCGCCGGCATCTGAGATATCCTTAATGGTTTTTTCGTTTACACCACCATCGACTTCGACAAGGGTGGACATTCCCCGATCTTGAATGATCTTGCGAAGCGCACGGATTTTATCAATACTGCCGGGTATGAATTTTTGTCCCCCGAATCCTGGATTTACGCTCATGATCATGACATAATCCACGTCTTCTAGAATCCATTCCAGAGCGGAAAGCGGCGTCGCAGGATTCAGCACCGCGCCGGCACGCAATTTCAATGCTTTGATCAGGCCGACGGTTCGGTTTAAGTGGACACAGGCTTCCACCTGAACCGAAATCAGATCTGCGCCGGCCTCTGCAAAATCTTCAATATACTGGTCAGGATCCTCAATCATCAGGTGAACGTCAAGAGGCAGCGAAGTGACACGGCGCGCAGCTTTGACAATCAAAGGACCGATGGTGATGTTGGGTACAAAATGACCGTCCATGACATCCACATGAATCCAGTCGGCCCCGGCTTTTTCAACAGTTCGAATCTCTTCTCCCAATTTTGAAAAATCAGCGGATAGTATCGATGGAGCGATATATTTCATTATTGAATCTCCTGAGACCTTTGTAAAATTTGTCTCTTTGCCTCCAGCCTATCCGGGATTGGATCGAAGTGGACATCTCGCTTTCGAAGCTGAAGGGATAGGAATTTTATCCTGTCGCCAAACCAAGCGGCATAGCCGCGTTTCATAAAATAGTTATACGATTTTATCAACGATATTGACATGATGGATGTACCGTGTCAAGGACCAAAAACCTTATCCGCTTCCATAATCTTTAGTCTTGACCAATTGCCCGTCCTCGTAAAGAAAAACGGTGGCATTGTTGTTTCCGGGAATGATGAGCCAGATTTCCTCTCCGGGTTTCATGAAATCGTCAAATATGGGATTTGATACACCGAAACTGTTCAGGACGACCCGGATATGTCTTTTCAAAAAGCCGTCTTTAAGTCGGTATCTGAAAAGGTTTCCTCCCCGGGAACCCGGCAGATATCCGGATCCTTTCTTTACGGATTTCCGGTTGACCACTATATCCACTGTGCTGCCTTCAGTGACTGAATATCCGGATAATGGGTCTTGGGCAATGATTGAATTTAAGGGTTTGTCATTGTAGAAAACAGATGTGATCTTTCCGAGTATCAGGTTATTGTTCTCAATCAAAGGGATTGCGTCGTCAAGCAAGCGCCCCCGTATATCCGGCATTTCATAATTTTGCGGCCGAATTCCCATACTCACTAGAAGATTAACGCATTCACCGCGCGTCACTATCATTCCACGGGTCGGAACCTGGGCAATCACCGAGTCCTTTTTAATATGGTTGCTGTACGTATCCGATATCTCTCCTTGGCACAAGCTGTTTTCTTCGATAATGATTCGGGCCTGTTGAACCGGCAGATTTTCAAGATTGGGCATCAGAATGGACTTCGGACCTTTTGAGATGATAATCCTGATATCGCGTCCTTTCTTTATTTCCGATCCGGGTTCCGGTTCCTGGAAAATAACGCTGTTTTTGGGTACTTTTGCACTGTATTCTGATCCTTCGACCTTTGTATTGAGCCCCAAATCCGACAATAATTCAAGGGCATAAACAACTTCTTTTCCCATCAGATCGGGAACAACCACCGTATCTTCGCTTTTTACAATCAGTGTAAGGGTCAGGTAGGCGCTTGCACCCACAACGATGATAAAAATCAAAACGAAAGCCGCTGATTTTAATATTCGAGAAATCATTTCATCCGTTTCATACGCACGGCAAAAAAACCATCCATATTGTGAAAATGGGGAAACGTTTTGAGATATCCATTGTCGGTCAATAGCGATCGTGCTTTGACCGGCAATTTTGTTCGATTGTTTTCTATAGCAAAGTTTGGATGCGTATTCAAAAAATCAATTATCACGGATTCATTTTCTTCGGGTTCCATACTGCAAACGCAATATACCAGGATACCATTTGGTTTGATAAGATGCGCCAAATTGTTTAGAAACAGTGCCTGCCGTCTTGACTGGCGAATCAGATCCTGCTCTTTCGTATGCCATTTTCCATCCGGGTTTCGCCTTAAAACGCCCAGACCCGAACAGGGGGCATCCAACAGGATCCGGTCGAATTTTCCCATGGATTCGTAGTCAGGAGGAACGTTTAAGTCATGAATGCGGGTTTTAACCATCGAGATTTCGAGACGATACATTTCCGTCATCAGACGAGAAAGTTTTTTTTCGTTATAGTCCATGGCGATCAGCATTCCACGGTTTCCCATCATCTGGGCGAGATGTCCGGTTTTTCCGCCGAGACCGGCACAGGCATCCAGAACCGTGTCGCCCGGCTGCGGCTGCAGCAGCAATGTTACCAACTGTGCGGCCTCGTCCTGCACCTGGAACATTCCGTTTTCAAAGGCTTTCATTTTCCCAATGGATCGTTTTGGATTGAAAAGAAAGATGCCGTCCGGAGAATACGTTGTGTTTTCAGCCTGCTCGACATCTTTTTCAACACGTTTCAACAATGTTTTACGGTCGGTCTTTAGGGTGTTGCAGCGTATTGTTATCGGCGGTATGGTATTGACGGCGTCACAGAGCAGTCCGGTGTTTTCAAATCCGAACCGATTGAGCCATCTTTTAACGATCCAATCGGGGAATGATTTTTGTACCGCAAGGGCTAACAGCGGATCTTGGTAGGCATCCGGGTATGAAACCTGTTGATATTTTGTTGCGGCGTTTCGTAACAGCCCGTTGACAAAGCCCACCACATAGGGTTTCGTAACGGATTTTGCCATTTCAACCGACGTATTGACAGCCGCGGATACCGGTATTCGGTCTAAATAGATGATTTGAAAAAGCCCGAGGCGCAAAATATTCATGACCTTGGGATCGATCCGGTTCAAACGGGTTGCAGAAAAGTAGGCAACGATCCAATCGAGTCTTGCCCGCCACCGAAGAACGCCGTAAACAATCGCTTGAAGCAATGCCCGGTCTTTTTTGGAGAAGAAGGCGTGTCGAGAGAGGACTTCATCCAGTATATCGTCTAAAGTGCCGCCTTTTTGATCAAGCGCGTTCAGGATATCTAAGGATGCTGTGCGGGCAGTAATCACCATCAATTTGAATTCCATTGAGAACCTGGTTATTTGGGCCAGGTCAGAGAATTATGGAACTGCCGTGAAATTTTATTTCCAAAATCACGAATTCCAAGCACCAAATTACAAACAAATCTCAAATTCAAATGTTGGGGTTTCAATTATTCAAAAACGATACAAAAAAGCGAATTTCTCAAAGCATCGTCCTTTCAGCCAGGATTGTTACCGGGTATGCATTTCAGTGCAAATGCGTTCCGGGGGGTAATGTGTATCCCCGCAGGAATTCCTTGGTCGGAAGACGCTTTCCGGATTCGCTTTGAATTTCTTGAATTGACAGTACGCCGCTGCCGGTTGCGATCCACAGTTCATCGGGAAATCCTTCTATCACTGTTCCGGGAGAATCGGATGTGGCTGCAGAAATCGTTTTGGCTTTGAAAATTTTAAGGCGTTTTTTTCCATCAAAGGTAAAAGCACCCGGCCACGGCGTCATCCCGCGGATAAACGCTTCGAGGGATCGGGCCGGCGTCTTCCAGTCTATAAGACCGTCTTTTTTTTTGAGCAAGGGGGCATATGTGGCTTGGGAATGATCCTGAGGGACGGGCTGGATATCGCCAGCTTCAAAAGCGTTAAGTGTTTGAATGAGAAGGACCGCGCCCAGATCCGCCAAACGATCATGGAGTGTGCCTGACGTGTCTTCGGGCGCTATTTCAATTTCTGAAGAAAGAAGTATGTCGCCGGTATCCATGCCTTCGTCCATTCGCATAATCGTGACACCGGTTTTATCTTCACCATTGATAATGGCCCATTGGATCGGTGCGGACCCGCGATATTTCGGGAGAAGGGATGCATGAATATTGATGGTTGCAATTTTGGGAATATCGAGAATGTTTTTTCCGATGATATGGCCGAAAGCGACCACTACAATAAAATCAGGTTCGTATTCTATGATGATATTTGAGAATTCGGCGGATCGGATGGAGGGCGGTTGAATTACCCTGTAGCCGAAATTCAGGGCCGCTGTTTTAACAGGTGGAGGGGAGAGCTGCCGGCCCCGTCCTTTTTTGCGATCCGGCTGGGTGACGACCAAAACCACATTTCGATCATTGTTATAAAGGGCGCTTAAAGCGCGCACCGCAAATTCCGGCGTGCCCATGAATATGATTCTGGCCGCTTCATTCATTTTCTTTTTAAATTCTTGAACACCTTTCTTTTGTAAATCCCCCGCTTTAACGCGCTGATACGGTCAATAAACAAAATACCGTTCAAATGATCGATTTCGTGCTGGAGAACAATGGCAAGGAATCCTTCCGCATCTATCCTTACCGGTTTTTCATTTCTGTCCACTCCTTCCACGGTAATGGCGGCCGCTCGCTTGACATCGGATCTGAAATCCGGGACGCTCAGGCATCCTTCGTCTTCAGACAGCAGACTCCCTTCACTCGATACGATTCTTGGATTGATCAGCACCTGTAAGGACCGTTCTTTATCCTTGGGCGAGATATCGTATACCATCAGGCTCTTGTTAATGCCCACCTGAATTGCGGCAAGACCTACACCAGGCGCCTGATACATCGTATGTGCCATATTTTCAATCAAGTACTGGATATCGCCATCGATATTTTCAATGAGCCGGGTCGGCCGGCTGAGAATTTTTTCAGGATATGTTACAATTTCCAATAGGGCCATTGGGGAACCTCTTGCATGTACTTATTTGGGTTCTGGATTCTCCGGACTGATTATGTTATCGGGTCTTTTTTCATAGGATACCTGCCATATATTGACACTGGTTAATACAGCGGAAATGAATCCGACAATAATAATGGGAAATACTTGAACAGCATGATTTGCGAGGGTAAAGCCTGCGGCCGCCTTGGATGAAACGCCAAAAAGCAGCAGGGCAAAGACGCCTCCCGCCTCCCAAATTCCCCAGTAACCGGGTACCGATGGAAGGGCGATAAAAAAGCAAAGAATAACCATCATCGCAGTGATTTCAATAAACGACAATTCGATTCCCGGGCAACCCAATGACATCAGATAATATGAGAATGCCGCCAGGAGCCAGATAACAATGGTCAGTCCTATACAGATGAACATTCTTGCGGGATATTTAACCAGCATAAATCCGGTGGCAATATTTTCGACGAAACTCACTACGGGTCGACATATACGGTTTTGTATTTTGTTTTTGGCGTCGGGCCCGACAAAAAACAACATCTGGGGCAGCCAAAGGATAACAGCGTTCATTTTTTCCCGCGTTTTATTATAACTCACCAGGATGATTCCGACAATAAGCAGCAAAAGCAGCTTGAATGTTCCTTTGCCCACGCTGGTCAGCAGGGCTTTGTTCAGATGATACTTGCCAAAAACGATGTCCAGATTCGGATTAATCTTTATAGTTCCCAGAAGCACGGCAAAGAGAAGAATCAGCATGCCGACATCGAAGACCCTTTCGGCGGCAACTGTCGCAAGACCCGTGGAAAACGGAATCTTTTCTTTTTTTTGCAAAATCGCCGGCCTGGCCACTTCTCCCACCCTTCCGGGAAGGATGCAGTTGATCATAAAGCCGATCATCAGCGGATGGAATGCCTGCCAAAATCCTATGTCGCCGGCTGGCTCAAGTATGATTTTCCATCGATATGCTCTCAGAGCGAAGCTGATTAAAAGCGTTGCAACCGACGGAAATAACCAGGCATAGTTTATGGATTCAAAATAGCTTAAAAGATCGTCAAACGGAACATTTCTAAAGGCAAGATACATCGCCAGCACAGATACCGCAAGCCCCAGAATCAATGAAATGCCGGTTTTCTTTTTCATTCGAGTATCGTCAGAGATCGGACCGGAATGGCGTGGACCAAAACCATAGGGTCAAGACAGGATGTTTCGCGCTCTTACAGTATCTTTATTGATTTGGTCAGAAAGTTCGGAAATGCTCGAAAATTTTTTTTCGCCTCTGATACGCTGCACGAAATTTATCCTGATTTTCTGCCCATATATATTTTTATTAAAGTCGAGAATATGGACTTCCACTGAAAATATATGATCATCGAAAGTGGGGCTGAAGCCGATATTGGCAACGCCTTGATAAGTTTTGCCCGAACATTCCACTGTAACGGCATAAATGCCGTTTTTCGGACATAGCTCGTTTTGCAAAAGAATATTTGCCGTGGGAAATCCCAAAAGCCTCCCCCCCCTGTTGCGTCCGGAGGCCACTTTTCCTCTGATCTGGTAGTACCGGCCCAATAATTTTTGAGCCTCATCCACCTTTCCTGCCATGACAAGTTCGCGTGTTCGTGTACTGCTGATTCTTCCCGGCCAATTTTTCGATGTTTGAATCCAGTCGGCAACGATCACTTCAAACCCCAAATTTTTTGCGTAGGTCTTCAGAAGATCGATATCCCCTTCACGATTTCGGCCAAAGGTATAATCTTTACCGACGACAATGGCTTTCATCCCGATGGATTTTAAAAGCACATCTTGTACAAAATCTTCTGCCGATATGGCTGCAAATTCTTTGGTAAACGGAACACAAATTAGAACGTCAACTCCTGAATTTTCAATGAGCTCTATTTTCTGTTCATAAACGGTAATAAGCGACAAGTGGCCGTTTTGTTTCAATACACGAACCGGATGAGGTTCGAATGTCATAACAATAGACGTGCCGTTGATGGCATCGGCCTTCTCTATGACTTCATGAAAAAGGGCTTGATGCCCGAGATGAACGCCGTCGAAATTGCCGATGGTAATCACGGCATTTTTAAATGGTTTTTCAATTTTATCGAAACGATTGATGAGTTCCATCCTAATTTTTCCCGTTTGTGAATATCAGCCTTGACAAAAACAGAAAAAAATATATAAATTACTCTTTCAATTAAATCAATCTTAAATGTCGTGATTCCTGCGAATCAAACCGGGTACGTTTGCACCCGAATGCAAGTTCAGCGGTTGAAGCAGGGTGTGCTTTTGCCTTTGGACACCATAAGCGGTGGACAATTTCAAGCCACCCGCTTTGCGGGTGGGCGTTGATTCATGCCGAAGTGGCGGAATTGGTAGACGCGCTAGGTTCAGGGTCTAGTGGGGGTTTCTCCGTGGGAGTTCGAGTCTCCCCTTCGGCACTCTTTCTCTATTATAACCTGCTGTTTTTACAGCAGGTTTTTTATGAATTCTGACCTAAAAATCGACCAATTTCATCTGTTACACACATTGCTTACACACATCAAACAGATGGAGTTGGAAAATGAAGGTCAAAATAGGCACATCGCCATCCTACCTTGTTAGAAATCCATACACATACTGCTTCCGAATGAAGGTTCCTAAAGACCTTCAGTCATACATAGGGGAAAAGGAGTTGCGTTACTCCTCAAGAACTGGTTACTTGGTCATCGCAAAAAATAAAGCACGATTACTGGCTGGTCAAGTTCAAAAGATATTTAGATTATTGAGGAAAGGTAATTTGTCGCTTATGAAAGCAGATCTGCTGAGAGGCGTTTTAAAGGCACATTATTTCAAAATCTATAAATCGTGCTTTTTAGCTGGTTACGTCTGTAATGGTTTGTGTAGGTTACAGCTACAGGCCATATAGGCCCAGGGTTTGGGCATTCTGAAGCAAAATAAGTCTCTGAGAGCAGGCTCTGGTAAGCTTTGTCCCTGTCCTATTCACTTGTGGTTTGCAAATCCGAAAGAAAGTTATGTGGGTATGTATTGGAATGAGATGCGGCCGTTGAGATAAGGGGCTTGAGATTTTTATTTCAAAATCATCATCAGCCTTCTTCGAGCCAACTGAAAGCTTCCTCCGTAGAGGGAAATACCGAAACCTTGATAGCTGTATCTATCATTTCAGAATGTGATTTAACGATATTACAAATTTCAAGCTGTAGATCATTTGAGCCAACAAGAGCTGTCTTACCGTTGACTCTACATCCACCTTTGTTACGAGATGTAGCATACTCGCAGAGATCTCTTATATGGTCATGAGTCATGCTATCGAGAGAGCTGTTTCTAAGATCTAAAAGTAAGTGTTGCGTGTTGCAGTCATCAAAGAAAGTCTTGAGTACGCTCATTGCCTCGGTAAAGTCATTTTTCCATCTTACAGTGATAGAGGTTATGTGCTTGTCTCCATATATTATTTGTTCGAACACGATGAAATTAGAACCCCCATTCTTTAATTAAAGTGATCCTCAGTATAACAATGAGGGTTCTAAGTCAAGGAATGATTCGGATCGTATACCCAATGCCCATTGATTAATTCATCATATCTATTCTACCTATCTTCAACTTAATCGGTCTCTTCAACTATTTCCCAATTTGACTCAAAGGTATTATCAAAGAGCGTATATGTATATCCGAGAATCTTTCCGACTCCGGGC
>JAJDND010000180.1 GCA_022340885.1 Desulfobacterales bacterium
TTCTTCCCCCCTGTTACCGTAATACCCCACGGCGGATGTACTGCAGAGCACGACATCTTTATCATCGGGTATGGCTTCAACCAGGTTTCGCGTGGTGAGAATCCGACTGTCATAGATCTTCTTTTTATAGCGCTCGCTCCATCGATTGAAAATCGTCCTCCCGGCCAGATTAATCATTGCATCAACGTTTTTAAGTAAATCCTGCCAGGATCCTGTTTCAGTGGTATCCGCCGAAATGAAAACAAAATTTTCATGATCGACGCTTTCATGGGATGAAGACGTGCCCGTTGCAATGACACTGTGCCCTGCGTCTAAAAGATACCGGACCAGGGTAGTCCCCACAAAACCGGTTCCGCCGGAAACGAATATTTTCATGGTTTTGTTCCTCCCTATAATTTAGAAGCTATCTCAAAAATAGGATTTTTGTTCGAGATCAAGGCAAGGCCGAGGATCAACCCGAAGGCATACTCAAGTATGTCGAGGTCTTGAGACGAGGGCTCAACGCTGATATCGGACGAAAAGACATTTTTGAGATGGCTTCTAGAATGAACCATAGCTATGCAGACCCGGCAGGAGATTCACGCCGAAATAAGTGAATAAAACCGCCATAAATCCGAAGATCGAAAGATAAGCGATCCGTTTGCCGTACCATCCCCGCATCATCCTGGCATGCAACAAAGTGGCATAGATAAACCAGGTAATTAAAGACCAGGTCTCTTTCGGATCCCAGGACCAGTAGCTGCCCCAGGCCGAATTCGCCCAGACGGAGCCGGTAATAATTCCGATGGATAAAAACAGAAAACCGAACATGATCATCTGGTGATTCAACTCGTCTAACACCATGGCTTTCGGAAAACGAGAGAGCATATTGCTCGTTCCCTGAACATCTTTTTGTTTTGCCAGATACATAATGCTGATGCCGAATGCGATGGCAAAGGCGGAATAACCCAAAAAACAGGTGATGACATGGGCAATCAGCCAGTTGCTTTTTAATGCCGGGATGAGCGGCTCAATACGATCACTGATGTTCGGCGACATGGAGGCGTAAGCCATCGCAAGGAACGCAATTGGGGTTGCAAAGCCGCCGATAATCGAATTTCGAGTTTTTCGTTCTATGATAAGATAGATGATAACCAGGGTACCGGAGAAAAAAACCAGAGATTCATACATGTTCGAAAGGGGGGCATGTCCGATGCCCATTTGATAAGATTCGACCCATCTCAGGATGATTCCCCCAATATTGCCGGCAACGCCGATTAGAGCTGTCCATGTACCCAGTTTGCCCAGCAGCTCTTTTTTAAAGATCCAGTGTGCCAAATAGAAAACTGCGGCAGCTCCGTATATGAACGTCGTAATCGACAACAGAATTGAACTGGTCATGATTTATCCCCCAAAAACTGAAATTAATATAATAAAATCGCCGTCATGAACCCGGTGTTAAATCGGCCAATTGGTCCGAAAGTCTTTTTACTTTTTGTTGCATCCCCATTTTATTTTTATTGGCCGTGCCCGTAACGATGACCTTGCTTTTTGTCTTTCCTTTTATGATTTCGATACACACTCTTTGATGGGACATGAAAAAAGTAATGAAACACCCGAGAATCATGACGATAAAACCCGTATATACCAGAAGAACCCCGGGGTCTTTCGTTACCTGAAGACCGGTATAATACCGCACGCCAGCCGGTGAACCGGGGTTGGATCTTTCAGTGGTTTGATTGACCACAGAAATCACTACCTTTCCCTTTCTCATACGGTCAAAACTCGGAAAACGAAGCGGCAGTAAAACTTCGACGGGTTTTCCGCCCTGTGGCGTAAGGATCCCCTCATAGGCTTCGCCGATGTTTTGGCCGACAAATTCAGCCTTTTTTTTGTACGCGACAACCATAAATTTACCCAGACCTTCGGGAATCTCCACCGGCTTGCCGACAACGGTTTGTATTCGATAAGATTTTCCGGATTGTTGGCTGACAAAATCAAGGGTAATCTTGCCGGAAGGTTTTTGGACAGCCGTCTTCTTTTCAGGAGTGGCCGTTGCAGGCATCTTGCCGTAACTCGATTGAAATATACTATACCCTTTGTATCTCAAGGGATCATTGACGATAATATCCTTTTTATAGACCGGATGTCCTTTTTCGAGGATGGTTAAGTTGGAACGGTATTCTTTCGGCGCACCGTTGTCATAAAAACTGACATTGAAACTATTGCACTTGATCTCAAATCCGAGAGGTTGAATTTTACCGCTGGGCATGGTCCGAATGCTGTTAACCGCTTCGCCCTCAGGGATATTGACATATCCCCTAAAACCGAAGATGGAACCGATTAAGCCGCCGAGCAGCAACAAGATGACGCTCAGATGTACGGTATAAACCCCCAAACGGGTCCAGCGCCATTTTTCGGCAAAGATACAAAATCCTTTTTCGGTCTCCTCAACTTTGGTATACCCAAAATGTCTTGAAATAAACGGCTCATAACTTTTTTTGAGTTCGTTGGGCGGCTGGTTGCCGCTAAATGTCTCTTTTTGTGACAAATTCCTGAATCTTGAAAGATTAAATGAAGGATTCTTGGCAAAGACAATTTTCCAGGTCGCGGAAAGACGATCGATTGAACACACAATGATGTTCATGGTCAACAAAACCAGCATGAACTGGAACCACCAGGAATGATACATGTCAAAAATACCGAGTATATTAAAAAGCCTGTATAAAAAGTCACCGTATGCCCTATAATAATCCGCAGGGTTCTGGTTCTGCGGAATGATCGTACCGACAATCGATGTAAGGGCGATTGACAGCAACAGCACAACGGTCAGCCTTACAGATACGAAAAATTTCCAAACTGTATTTGAATACTTCAGAGTTCACCTCCACTTTATAAGCTATAGACGTTCCCTTTATCCATTACCATCTGGGCAGCGGGAAAATAAAGAAAAATTTAATCTGCCTGTCTGTGCAAAAAGTAAAATTAATATATAACAAAAATGTAATTCTTTCAACTTCATGTTTAAATTCAACGGCTATCCCTGGGCGAATATTGACAAATATCATAACTGTAACTAATTTTTTTAGTAAAGGGATTGTTCAGCCGTTCAAAAATCCTAAAATAAGGAGAGAATCATGCTTGAAATAACAAAATCAGCTTCACAAAAGATTACTGAATATTTAAAAGGTAAAGAAGTTACACCGATCCGAATCTTTCTGAATCAAGGGGGATGAAGCGGCCCGACCCTCGCATTGGCTCTGGATGAGCCGAAAGATTCCGACAAGGTCTTCGACATTGACGGATTAAAATACATTATTGACAAAAATTTGATGAGAGAGGCAGACCCGATTAAAGTTGATTTTTCCGGATTCGGATTTCAATTTGATTGCGGATTAGATTTGGACGACGGATGTTCAGCCTGCGGAACATCAACCGCCTGCAGCTACACGCCCTGAATATCAAACACATACAGGATAACGCATAATGCGTTATCCTTTTTCTTTTTGATAACGTTTAAAGCGCCTTTTAGACGATAAACGAAGAATTGCGGTTATGTGTTTTACGCATGTGCCTAATTCGCCCAAAGATATGTTTGTGCCGAACAGCCTTCCCACACTCCCTATCTAAAGTAATCTCATGTTCCGGATATTCCTGCGGTTGGCCGCCCCAGTCCGTCTTGATCTTAAACCCGATCGAAGATTTTGAAACCACTTCTAGACAAAATAAAATCCCCTGAGTGTGCCGAACGGCACATTCGGGGGATTTCAAAAAACTTTATGTATAATTCATAGATAATAATTCATAAGTGCCAAAGGGGAAAGTCGGCTTAACAAAAATCGATCTCGCCCACAACATTCTGGTTTTATTGAGCTTCTAAAATCAACCCAAATCTGTTACACACCCAATGTGTGTAAGTATTTCGTGACTCTCTTTTCTATAAACAAGTGCCACATTGTTACTGGAAAAGACCACAGATGTCAATCGATAAAATACAGTTTTAGGGTACGGGGGGTATTGGGTACACCCCACCCATGACCCACAGATAGTGAAAACCGCATTCATATAATCTTATACACAGATCTGCTTAATATTTTTTGGGTTCATATCGGAACATGCATTATAAATTACCCATTGATATGCATTTTGTTCCGATAAAATGATATATTTTATTTGTTTGTTCCACATGAAATATATTCAGAAATAAACTTTGGTATAGGTAAAACTCCTACCTCTCAGATTTCCTCCTATAAATTTGAAACCATCCCCTCATTGACAAAAGGT
>JAJDND010000130.1 GCA_022340885.1 Desulfobacterales bacterium
CTTAATTGAGTGAAAATCGAGGGTGCCCCAGATCCAAGGCGACCGAGGGTGAAGCTGTAATCATCTACCGCGAACCCTCAGCAACGAAGGAAATGGGGTATCCTCGGTTTTCCCGAAGGGTAAACAAAACCGATATAAAATTGCAGAATTCATATCTATCTATCGGTGGAGATATAAAAAAATGTTCAAATCAAAAGAAAATATATTTAAATTAATGCATTATAATCCCTATCGGTTTTGTTTACACTCATTTGAGGTTGTATCTAAACATCATTATAATCCATCTCGATGAGCTCTTTCAATTCTTCTTTTTCGTGGTCATTACACCATCTTTCATAAATCATCTTTGCCGTTTTTCTAGCGATTTGATCTCTAATCTTTCTTGGAGAGCCAATGAATCTCGTGTCCAAATCTTCTAGAATCCTTGTCCCGGCAAAAACATCTTCTTCAATTTTTTCCATAGCTTCTTTTAATGTGCAATTTTCCGCATCAATCCTGGCCAATTTGTGCGCCATACTGTCTTTTGCTATGGCGCTTTTTTCGGCAATGATGCGGCGTCCCTGTTTAATGATGTTGATGATAGATTCTTTTTTTTCCGACAGGGTGCGTTGGCCCTGTTCATCTATAATATGCTTTTCTTTCGGTTCTTCGGTTTGTTCTTCTTTCGTATCTCCATCAAAAGATTGGCCCTGCTCTTCCATGGTTTCCTCCTTACACTTTCTAAATCGATTCGATCTGAAAAACTTGATTCTTCGAGGTTATGAATTATAATGTTACAATTATAAAATATGCTCAAAATCATCGATTGTCCATAGGGCAAAACCAGGACTTTTTGATTACGATTCCACTGGTTTTTGAAATAGCTTCTAATATACAGCAAAATGGATAGTACATCAGATGAATAAAACGCACTATCTTTTTATGAGCCTGATAACGATTTTCCTAATGACCGCGTTTGCCGGCAATTCATACCCGTGGCATGATGAAACCCATATCGCCATCGCAAAAGCGGCGGGATACAGGAAATGGTTCAATGCCGTCGGCGCCGATATGGCCAAATTAAAGGCCGGCGATGTAGAAAAATTCAATCATTTTGCGGACAACCCCAGGGGAACGGTCGTGACGCCGGAAATGGTGTTCGAACAAGTAAAAAAATATAACCGACCGGATGATCCCAAGGGCCATCTGTATGGTGCGATAATCGCGTCGATTCGGGATTATTTGAGATATCGACAAGAAGGCAAATACGGCGAATATCATCTCGCTTTTTGCGCGCACTATGTCGGCGACTTGTCCCAGCCGCTGCACAATACACTATACGATTCGTACAACCGCAAGTATCATAAAACCACGGACGGCATCATCAATGACGAGGTTCTGGACAATATCGACAGGATTAAAATCTATCCCATCAAAATAGAATCCGAAAAAGACCTGGCAAAAGAGATTGCAAGAATAGCGAACCTTTCCATGAAAAAAGGATATCAGATCGAGGATGAGAATCGGCTGCTGACAAAAGAAGAGGCCTATGAACAGATCAGCCAAAGCGCTTCCTTGTTCAGAGCTATATTAATGTATGTCGGAAAGATCAATTAGAAGAGGTTTTACACTAAAATGGTGTATACGAATGAGAGTACTTTCTGTTTCGGATTATGTGGTATCGGATCTGTATGATAATTTAGAGGTGGATCGGTTTCCAAAAATCGATCTGATTCTCTCATGCGGGGACCTGCCGCCTGAGTACCTCTCTCATCTCTACACCTCGTTTGACGTCCCGCTTTATTATGTGTGCGGGAATCATGATATCCGATATGACTCGAAGACGCCTGGCGGATGTATCGACCTGAATGCAAAAATAGTTAAATTCCAGGGGATCAATATGCTGGGTATCGAAGGGTCGCGCTGGTACAATGGCGGACCGTATCAGTATACCGAAAAAGAAATGTGGAAGACGATCCGAAACCTTCGGCTCAAAATTTGGCGGCAAAAAGGTATCGACATGATCATCACCCATGCACCACCACGTTACATACATGACGCAGAAGATCTGTGTCACAGAGGGTTTAAAAGCTTCCGGTGGCTCATTGACAACTACTGCCCGAATTATTTTATCCATGGCCACATTCATGCAGAGTTCGATGATCCTGCCGAACGTATAACAAAAATCAACAAAACAAAAGTTGTCAACACATATGGCTATTACATCTTTGAAATCGATACTGATCAAGTTTCGGAATAAATTGGCAAACGCCGGAAATGGCCGCGACCGTGGTCGGTTTGTAAAATCTTTCGATGAAGACCAACAAAAAGAAGAAGCCTTTGTTCACAAGAATAAGGGATTCGCTTGGGTGCCGGTAGAACAGATCGTGGGAAGTGTAGGACGGTATCAAGACTTTGATAATGAGTTTCGTTTAAAGCAACACCTGCCTTCTGACAGGCTTAAAGTTATAAAGGAGGCTATGAAAAGCGGTAAACGCCTTCCCCCGGTCAAGCTTTATCAAATCAAGGATGAATATTACGCTCTGGATGGAAATCACCGTATTGCCGCTGCAAAAGAAATCGGTCTCCTTGAAGTCTATTCGGAAATCTTGGAATTCATTCCGTCCAAAGATACTCTTGAAAATATAATTTATCGGGAAAAAAGTGAATTTAACGACATCGCCAGGCTGTCGAACCCGATAAATCTGACGGAGGTCGGCCAGTATGTTCATCTTATCCAACAGATTTCAAAGCACCGGGAATTTTTAGAGCATGAGACAAAAGAAACGGTTTCATTTGAAAATTCCGCGAAAGACTGGTATCAAACGATCTATAAACCCTTGAGCGATATTATCGCTCGAGGAGGTCTCCTCGAGGCTTTTCCCGGACGGACCATTGCAGATCTTTACACGTATATTTCAATCCATCAATGGGGCAATAGAAGATCGCGAAATTATGGAAACGCAATAGACCATATCGTGACGGATGACATGGAGGCATTTAGAAAGAAAATGGAAAATACGAAAGAGATCGAGTATCCTGAGATGCATCGGGGTGTAACGGCGTTCATTCTGATAAATGTCAAAGGAAAAAGCGAGTTTAAAATAATGGACAGACTCTTTGCGCTTAAAGAAGTACAGGAGGTTCACTCCGTTCATGGCGATATTGATCTCCTCGTAAAGGTCACGTTAACACGAGACCTTATGTCCTCCGATGCTGAAATCATAAGCCTTTTTGTTCATAATAAAGTAAGAAGTATTTCGGGTGTGACCGGCACCGTGACGCTTATACCCGGCGTTTCGAAGATGAAAAGCAAATAGCACAACATTCTATCGCCCCGGTACCATCTGGAGGCTGGTCCCGGTAGTTTACGGGGAGCTATGGGACAGGCAGGGGGCACAGAGCACGCCCCAGTACGATCTTCGGACCACGGGGTAAACAGGGAATTGTTTTGGTTTCCGGGGACTCCGAAAAAAAACAACGATTTACTTTGAAAGGAGGTTGAATCATGGCAAAGGCAATAGTACTCATTAAGGCAAATCCGGGTGTCGACCGTGAGGTCGCCGGTCAAATTAAGAAAATCGAAGGCGTGGAAAATGTCTATCTGGCTGCCGGGCGTTTTGATATCGTGGTCGAGATACAGACTTCCGATGACGCCAGTATGCTTTCGGTAACATATGACAAGATAAGAGTCATTGGCGGCATTAGAGATACACACACCATGTTCTGCTTAAAGGTATAGGGTAAAACCTTTCCATTTGACGCCAACTCACCGGCTTTCTCGAAGGATTCCCTGACCGCATCCCATCCGACTTCCCGGCCACCGATAGGGTGCATGGTCGTTACGGATGTATTATGGGACCAGATGTCTGCCGATGGCCCGGTATCGCCGTTGAGCATTTCGATTCCGACCTGTTTTCCAATTCGAAGGAAATCGCGGACATGCAATGGAATAAAGTTATAAAAGAAATGTTTTTCATTTTTGGAATATCAATAATTTCTGCACTCGTAGTAAATTTTTTTTCTCCTGCAGGCATCTCTCTTGTCGGCAAGTGGGATGGCGCTTCCGGCGAAAAAGCAGCAAAAAATAAAAGCTATGTTTTTAGCGGTGAATTGGAAATTAAAAATATTAGGATCGCAAAACAAATTTATGACAGTGGTAAAGCGGTGTTTGTTGATGCCCGTTCCCGTGAAGATTTTAAAAACGGTCATATAAAGGGTGCGGAATCCCTGCCGCTCGGTCAATTTGCTGACCTCATAGGCGCGTTCAAAAAGAAATACCCGGTCGACACCTTCATTGTTGCGTATTGTTCAGGGAGAACCTGTAACGACAGCCACCGGCTGGAACAACTTCTTTTCGACCACGGCTATGTAAATGTCAGCATTCTTATCGACGGTTATCAGGGCTGGAAAGGGGAGGGCTACCCCATTGAACAATAACCTGAGGAATCTTTTCAATAACGGTTGGATAGAAATACTGTTTCGTTGGGTTCTCGGCGCAACCTTTATCTATGCCAGCTATTATAAAATAATGTCTCCCATGGATTTTGCTAAAATTATTTATGGGTACAACCTTTTCCCGGAGTTTTTAATCACGCTGATCGCTGTTTTTCTTCCCTTCGTGGAGTTGATCTCAGGCTTGTGCCTGATTCTCGGGATCTATCCCCGCTCTGCAGCATTGATAATAAACGGATTGCTGCTGTCATTTATCCTTGTTTTGACGATTAATATCATAAGGGGCCACGAATTCGACTGCGGGTGTTTCTCTGCAAATAAAACAGGACCTCCCGGAATGATGGTGGCAAGGGATGTCGTATACTTAATCATGGGACTACAGGTTCTTTTGTTTAACGGCGTCAGAAAGGGATGTTTTATCCGTTCGGATAAGACGGTTTGAATTCGCGACAACCTCGAACGCTCCAAAATACAGGGTCTTACCCCTGAAGCCCCGGATTATGGCTTTTGAATCAGGTCGCGAAAATAACGCAGCACTTCAGGGTGCGACCAGTTCATCGCGCCGACAATCTTTTGGACGAGAACTCCATTTTTGTCGATGATAAAGCTTTCCGGCACTCCGGTAGTCCTGTAACCCATTCTGATAGCTCCGGCGGAATCGATCAAAGCAGGAAAAGTGAGTTTGTATTTCTTCATAAACGGGGCCACCGCCGTTACCCCCATTGAATCAACACTGACTGCCAGAATCTCGAATTTTTCACCCTGGAGTTTGCGGTAGAGCTTTTCCATCGAAGGCATTTCATCGACGCAACTGGGACACCAGGTGGCCCAGATATTAACGAGAACTATTTTGCCTCTGTGGTCGGACAGCCTGACCATTTTTCCATCGAGGCCGGGAAATGTGAAATCAGGTGCAGGAAGTCCGACCCCGACCGGTACTTGCTGAACAGGATTTTCAGATGACGTGTTGCGGTGCAGCAGCACAAGGACCAGCAGACTTGCGATCAATAATAAGACGAGAATAACAGATCGATAGTCAAATTGTTTTTCTTTCACAGCCATTAGCGTAATCGAAACGTGGTGATGCAGGTATTGCTGTCGTCATAAGTTGTTATTATGCCTTTCGCCGTTCGATCCAGCCCCTGAATTCTCAGTCCGATTTTACGGTTTCTCGGAAGCCAGAGTTCGAAGAAGCCGTTTCGCAAAGTGTCAACAGTTCCATCGACAAGGATATTTCCATCCTGGTCTACAGCTTTTACATAAAACGTTTTATCGGGTAATTCCGCCTGACAGGCAGACAAGTAATGAACGGCTCACTGGTGCGTGCTATTGATATAGGGCGCAACAGCGACCATCATTTTATCCTCCGGAAGTGGAATCTTTTTAACCTTTTCATCAGGAAACTTAAACACGACCTCTCGAGGGGTGACGTAGCTCGTGATCTCTTTTTTGGACCAGTTCCATTCATTGGCGATCGCTATGGCTTCCACGGCATCGACCTTATTCAATCTCGCTTCATCCGATTTTTCATCGCTTTGCGTGGAGCACGCCGGCAAAAACCAAATGACCCCGAGAAATAAAATGAGTGACGGTACTATGAATTTCATTTGTTCCCTCCATATCTTACATCCATTTGATTTTTCAGTTGCTGTAAATCTAATTCCCGAAACACACGATTTTGGCCTTACAATCCGTCATTTCGCTCAATATTAACTAGTGTCCATCCATAAATGGTCTTTTTGCCCGACCTCTGCGTTATGCTCAAAAAATAATCCTCGGAATATCAGTTATATGCCTGTGGTTATTTTTTTCGCATGCCTTGATCTTGAACAAAAATCCTCATTTATGGATGGACACTAATTATGCTATAACATATAAAAACGATATGGTGCAGTCAAAAATTTCGATCCCGGTCCGATCCTTTTTTAACCTGTTGATATTACAATTTTAAAGATTTGAAATATATAGTATGCTGCTCAATATCGTCAAATATGAGATGACACGGAATTTATGCGAAATGACTTACAATTTTGATCCAGACCGATGGCTTGAAAACGAAATCGCATTTCTCGAAAACAGGTATAAATCCGGAAAAATGTCCGAACCGGAATATGAAGCGTCTTTAGAGAAGCGCCATAAAAGACATGAAGAAATGTGGAACCGGCTGGATGGGACCTATCGAATCCCATCGGAGAAATTTCATGGCGATTGAAGGGTGAGAGTCAAATTCGGTTTTTCGGAATGGGTATGGATTCCAACACATCATGAATTGTAAAGGATGTATTTCCCTTAAAAAAAGATTTTGCGATTTCTTTTCTTAACGTGTCGTAATCGTCAATATCTATATCCTTATGTTTTATACCGCCGAACTCATTACGCGACATAAACATTGCATAAGCGTATTCGATAAATGAGCCGTCAAAGCCGCCCAGTTGAATGGACGTCTTTATCTCTTCTTCTGAATAGCGTTTGTGTTTTCCATATTTCTTTTTCAAATATAAAGGCAGCTGCTTTACGTATGACTTGAGCGTCGCTCTTTTTTTAATCCAATTAAACAATTTAAAAATCCTTTCGTCTTAGAAAAGAATTGTCACAGTATACGCGAAAAAAGGTCTGCACGCTGTTTTGACTGATCGAAAAAAAAGCAGCATAATCGCTGACGTTAAACATTGCAAGCAAAATATTTAAATCATCGCATTATTACGAGCCATCGGCTTTCAGCGAACATCTGTGGTTTAACCCGCTTAAAAGAAACCTTTTAGCCGTTTTAAAAATTTGAAATATATAGTATGGTATTAAAATGTTGGTAGAAGTGGTTTCAAAACACCTTTCGAGCTCAATCCGCCAAGGCGGACACGTCTCTTTTTTGGTATGTGGTCAATTGTTTTTGCACTGTTTTTTTTAAACAACTTAAACAGAAAATGAGGGCGTTATGCGTTGGAAACAATTTTTTACCCCTGTTCAGTCTATGAATTCCGAGGAAGCCAGAGAATTCATGTCCGGGAAAACCCTGGATGAATTTACCCTGCTGGATGTTCGTCAACCCGGCGAGTACGAAAAACAACATATCCCCGGATCGAAATTGATCCCTGTGGGCGAGCTCGATAAAAGATTGGACGAACTCGACCCGCACAAACCCGTGTTGATCTACTGAGCCGTGGGCGGGCGAAGCCGGGTGGCTTCGCAGATGCTTTCCGGCAAAGGGTTCGATCAGGTCATCAACATGTCCGGCGGGATTAAGGCCTGGAACGATCGCGTGGCCTTCGGACCGGAAGATCAGGGTCTGGAGCTTCTCACGGGCAACGAATCCATTGAAGAGACGCTTATCATTGCCTATTCTCTTGAAGCCGGTTTGCAGGACTTTTATCTTACCATGATCGATAAAGTATTGGATGATGCGGTCAAATCCTTGTTTCGGAAGCTCTCCGATATCGAAGTGATTCATCAGAAGCGCATTTTGGAAGAATACATTCAGATCACCGGAAAAGAAATTGACCGGGAGACCTTTGAATCGGTAACGGTGGAAAAGGCGGTGGAAGGTGGACTTACCACGGAGGAGTATATCAGTTTATTCAAACCGGATTGGAATGCGTTGCCGGATATTGTCGATCTTGCCATGTCCATCGAAGCCCAAGCGCTGGATCTCTACAGCCGGGCTGCCGATCGCAGTGCCGATGACCGCAGTCGAGGGGCGATGAAAAAAATTGCCGAAGAAGAGCGGGCTCATTTGGAGCAGCTGGCGAAGTTGATGGACACACTATAACGGAGCTTAAACAAAACCGTTAGGGACTATAATATGTTAATCCCATTAGGGGAAACATAACGCCGTAAGCTAAAGGCGCTTATCTGAGTGCTGAAAAGGAATCCACCCATGGCAAAACATCTGGTACTTGTCGGCGGCGGTCATGCCCATATGATGACCCTTGCCAATATTCATGCATTTGTGGCAAAAGGCCACCGGGTAACGGTCATCGGCCCATCCGAACACCATTATTATTCCGGCATGGGGCCGGGTATGCTGGGGGGGACCTATTCGCCGTCCGATATCCGATTCGCTACGAAACATGTGGTTGAAAAACAGGATGGCGTTTTTGTGCTGGGAAAAGCGGTTCTCGTCAGACCCGACGAGAGACAAATCGAATTGGAATCCGGAGAAACCGTACGCTACGATGTGGTTTCCTTCAATGCGGGCAGCTATGTGCCGCGGTTGAACCTTTCGGAAGATACCGAGAACATTTACACGGTCAAACCCATTGAAAAACTCGTGGAGGCTCAAGCCAGAATCAAGGAACTGGCCTCACAAAAACCCTTCACGATCGGTATTCTCGGGGGCGGACCTTCTTCCGTGGAGATTGCGGGAAACATCCGGCAGTTGACTTCCGGGTATGGTGCAAACCAGCCCCGAATAAAAATCTTTGCAGGCAGCACTCTCATGCCCAAATACCCGAAGGGCATAAGAAATCGCATCGAAAATGCCCTTAAAAGCCATGGCGTGGAAATTTATTCGAACGGTTTCGTCCAAACCATTGAACCCGACGGCATCATTCTGGACTCCGGAGAGCGATACGATCTGGATTTGATTTTTCTGGCCATCGGGGTCAGGCCCAATGCCATATTCGAGAAATCCGGCATCCCTACCGGACCGGATGGCGGGCTGCTGGTCAATGCCTGTCTGCAGAGTCCCGCGTACCCGGAAATGTTCGGCGGCGGTGATTGCATTTATTTTAAAGACCAGCCCCTGGACAAGGTGGGGGTATATGCCGTTCGCCAAAATCCGGTTTTATACAACAATCTGATGGCCGCGCTGGATGGAGAACCGCTTCAGGTTTTTAACCCGGGTGGCGACTATCTGCTGATATTCAACATGGGAGGCGGTAAAGGGGTTTTGCGAAAGAAATGGCTGACATTCGACGGAAGATTCGCATTTATCATAAAGGATTATATCGACAGGAAATTCATGAAGAAGTTTCAAGCGACCGAGTGAAGAAGGATTGTATTTATGACCGTTAGTGATCTCGATGACAAGTTGTTAAATGTTTTTAAAGACTGCCCGTACAAGGGAAGACGAAAAGAATGCACCTTTGCCGAGATACGGGATATGGAAATAAACGAAAGGCGCAACTTCTTTAAAAACACCGATGAAGATGAAAAGGTTGAAAAGTGGCAGAAGCATTTGGAATGCTTTATGAATGCTATAGCCAGATAAGCATATTCGTCTGGTTCCCGAATTTAGAGGATTTAACAGGGTAAATGTATGTCTGTGTGCGTCTATGGCTAATTGAATTCTTTGTGTGTGTCGGTCGCCTTGGTTCTGGGGCATCCTCGACTTTCGATCGATTGAGTTTTAGCCCCGAATCGTGAAGGGCATCCTATGTCCCCGGCTATTCCGGATAAGGTCGAAATCATGAAGACGTACGATCACCGATTCAAATTTTTCTGGGCTTTGATTCTTGTGATTTTTTCCATGTTCCTGCCTTCATCGGCAATGGCAAAATCCCCTCCGAAGGCAGAATCCGGCAGCCGGCCGCAGCAATTGTCTGTCTGGGAAACGGATGTGGGCGGCGGATTCAGGAAAAATGCCAAAAACATTGGATTTACCGCCGGAACAGGATTCGGCCTTGAAATTTTTGGAAGTAAGCAGGCCCATCAATTAGCGCTGGCTTACGGCCACATGGGATGGATGGCGACAGATGTGATCTCTAAGAATCGATGGTACCAGGGTAATTTGGAAATCTGGGGGGAGGTTTTCGGAGGGGCGCAAAATTATCCGGAATCGGCCGGTGTAATCGGGCTGACAATAGGGCCTCGATACTACTTTGTCACGCACGGCCGATGGGTTCCTTTCATCGATGCGGGCGCAGGCGTTTCCGGTACGGATATCGGCGAACCCGATTTAGGCACAGGATTTCAATTCAATGTCCAACTCGGTGGCGGCACCCACTATTTCTTTAAGGATAACTTCGCACTGACATTTCAGATTCGGGGAATTCACATGTCCAATGGGTACATTAAACGGCCGAATCACGGAGCGAATGCGGTTTTATTTTTAATCGGCGCAACTTACTTTTTTTAAAAAAGCCTCAATCCGAATTGGGTTGAAGATATAAGCGCCGGAAAAGAACTGCCGCTATATCACCGGCAAGAAGCCAATGCCGTCTACACAGAAAAGCCGCTGCTGTGATCGATGAATCGGATTTGAAACCGATTCCAAGCGTGGCAAAGCGTGCTGTCTTTGCGGGTGCTTTACAACAGGTCCGATTTTTTCATCGAGGGCTATCGCCGGTGGGTTCGCTGCAGCAACACAGGGCCCAGTGCAGCGGCGATTCCCATCGAGCCGAAGGTCAGTCCCCAGGACAATGACGTCGATCCCCCGCCGGTCAGGTCTAAAACCATGCCGGCAGCCACCGAACCCAGCGAGGCGGCGGCAAACCCGCCCAGTGATTGGAGGGCCATGGTGGCACCCTGTCGTTCGGGTACTGCCGCCGTGATGACTCCGGCATGGATAGCCGCAGAATCACCCTGAAAGAACATGGTGTAGATCAAACACAGAACCACCACAGCATCGTAAGGCAACCGGGCCGAAAATCCAACGGTCATCGCCAAAAGGAAGGAGATTGCCATGATCGTCGTGATCACCCGGCGGCGCCCGAGCCGAACAGCCAGTTCTCCGCCCCCGATGCTGGCCAGCATGCCGCCGATTCCGGCCACGGCCATTACCGTTGTCGGTGCCATCAATCCTGCCGGTGTCTTCTGGAGAGAGATACTGAAGGTTAAAAAAGCAACCAGCCAGGACCGGGCGGCAAACATCTCCCACATATGGCACATGTAGGCAAATATGTACGCCCGTGCCGGTCGGTTTTTCCAAACCGGCCGAAAATCGAAAATATGAGTTTTGGGTGATTCAAGGGATGCTGCTGGAAGCGATCTGGGTTTTAATGCCCAAAAAGACAGGAAAAGAGAAGACGCGGATCCTGCAGCGGCGATTCCAAAAACCTGCTGCCATCCGAACCATCTGAATATCCGGCCTGCAAAATAAAAAGAGACACTTACGCCCAGGCCGAAAAAGGCTGTATAAAAAGAGATCGCCCGGGGCTGGGAGCTTGGTTTCAGTCGATCGATGATTGCTTTCAGACCGGGTATAAATGTACCGGCAAGTCCAAGACCGCTAAGGCCTCTGAAAATAAGGGCAGACCAAAATCCGGAAGCCAGAAAAGCAAATCCCAGGTTGGACAACCCGCCCAGTGTGCCGGACATCAGGTATATCCGGCGGGCATCGACTCGGTCGGTGAGGCCGGTGAGCAGTGGCACGGCAGCGGTATAGCCTGCGAAATAGATACCGTTTATCCATCCGGCCTGAATGTTTGATAGATCCCACGACTTCAGAAAGTAAGGGAGCAGGGCCGGGAAAGCGAAAACCCCGAGCATGCCCAGAACCTCGGCCATGCACATGGCGGCGATTAGGATAAACGATTCGACGCGTGATGTTTTCGTGTCAGGGGACGAGTTCGGGATCATTTGTTTGTTGCGCATTCCATAATGGTGAAGTCTAGGGGGTTCCGGGTCCAAAAGCAAGCAAATTTAGAATCTTTAATCCATTTAATGATTTTTATCCAATGAGCATCAATTTTGATGACAAATACATATTTTTAATATATGTTTAAAAATCTTCACACCGGCAAAAAACCGAACCGCAGTGCATACAACAAATCCTGGCTGATTTTTCCGACCAAATTCCATCGAGTCGAAGGAGCGAAATTATGATAAAATATTATTTTAAGACATTATTCGACTGCAGCGTTCGGGTCGGCAGTAAACGATGTAAAAGAGCCCGGTGGAAGCACTTCTCTTCCATTGGCCAAAGCTATTACCGCTGCGGGGAAAGACTTGGCGTCGGCCCAGGGACCCATCGCCGTCGTTGTCGTCAGTGACGGGATTGATTTGGACCAGGCCCCGATAACGGCTGCAGAAACGGTGGAAAGCCAAATCGGTGACCGGCTTTGCATCGATACGGTACTTATCGGAGATGATCCGTCCGGGAAACTGAATCTGGAACAGGTGGCCAAAGCCGGCGGCTGCGGCATGTCCGCCACTGCGGATCAGCTTGCTTCCTCAACGAATATGGCGAGTTTTGTCGACGGCATATTTTTAGCCAAATCTGTGCCCGAACCTGCTCCCGTGGCAGCGGCACCCACAACCGATGGACAGCGATAGGGACGGCGTTCCTGATCATTTGGATCAATGCCCCAATACGCCTTTGGGAGCCACGGTCGATGCCAGAGGATGCTGGTTGTATAACGCAGGAAGATGGGGTGAAACAGCAACGCTTCCGAGCCCCATTTTCATCTTGAAACCACTTCTAAAGATTACGTTTTCACGAAACTGTTGGATATAATACAGATAAGGTTATCAGCCGGCCGAAATAATCCGTTTCGCCTCATCTGACTGATTCGGGGATAGATTCGGCGGAACCTTTTCTCTTCCCATCACCTCGACAACCATATACCGGGCGCATACTGAATAATCTCCCTTGCAGTATTTATTTTAGAACCTTTAGAATATAATATGAAAGAGTTAAACAAAGTTTCGGGATCAAACATGCCGCACCCTACTTCAGACAACCGGTCCGACGATGCGGTCTCCGCTGCCGCGACCCTGTTTGTTGTCAGCGCGGTTCAGTTTCTGACCCCTTTCATGCTGTCTGCCGTGGGCGTGGCCCTGCCTGTCATCGGCAGGGAATTTGCTGCCAGCGCGGTTCAGCTCGGACTAGTGGAGACCGTCTATATTTTCGCCTTTTCTCTTTTTTTAATTCCGGCAGGTCGGCTGGGTGATATCCACGGCAGGAAGAGGATTTTTACCATCGGCATTGTCGCCTTCACCGCGGCAACCGTTCTGATATCGCTCGCCTTTTCCATCGAAAGTTTTATTGTCTTCCGGTTTTTCCAAGGGTTCGGCGGGGCCATGATTTCAGGAACCAGCGTGGCCATCCTTTCCTCGGTATTTCCTGCGGCCAGACGAGGGCGAGCCATGGGGGTCATCGTGGGGTGCATTTACCTGGGGTTGTCTCTGGGTCCGGTCCTTTCCGGATTTATGGTTACCCATCTGGGATGGCGCTGGATCTTTTATCTGGGGGTTCTGGTCGAGCTCTTATGCCTGCTGCTCACGGTGTTGAAACTCAAGGGCGAATGGGCCGATGCAAGGGGTGAGCGTTTCGATTTTGCGGGAACCGTTCTTTTCATCGTCTCTTTATTCTGTTTGATCTACGGCACCCTCAACCAGAAAGAGGGCGGTATTTATTTAGTGCTTATTGCATCTGGAACCCTGGGGCTTCTGATGTTTCTTGCTTTTGAGTACCGGAGTTCGTCTCCGATTCTGGATGTGGGCTTGCTGATCCACAACCGGGTGTTCGCCTTCAGCAACCTTGCCACCCTGATCAATTACGCCGCATCCTACGGCATTGCATTTTTCTTCAGTTTGTATCTGCAAGTGGTCAGGGGATATTCCCCGGAAGGAGCCGGATTCATCCTGATTATCCAGCCTGTGGTTCAGACGGTGCTTTCCCCGTTTTTCGGACGGCTGGCGGACCGGGTTTCGCCGGCGGGGCTCGCCACTTCCGGCATGGCCGTGTGTGCCCTGGGCCTGGGCCTGGCGTCGCAATTTGATGCCGAAACACCCATACAGGCGATTATGGGGATGCTGGCATTGATGGGCGTCGGATTCAGTATTTTTTCATCACCCAATACCACCACGGTGATGGGCAGTGTCGAGCCCAAGCGTTATGGCATCGCATCCAGTTTTCTGGCCACCATGCGGACCATGGGGATGCTGTGCAGCATGACCATCATCACCATGGTGTTCAATCAGATTATGGGAAACCGCCCGGTGAGTGCACAATCACAGCCTTCTTTTCTTGCCAGTATGCATTTTTGTTTTTTGATCTTCTGCGTGCTCTGCGTGGCCGGCGTATTTTGTTCCCTTGTGCGCGTGAAGCGAACGGTCTGAAAAGCAAGACCTGTAAAATACAGCACGTATTTCCATAGGCGGAGGATAGGGCGCCTCTTCCATGATGGCTCAAACGCTTTTGGTGCATGTGTACAAATTTTGATTGAACATGTGGTGTTGTTATGTGTTATATATTAGAAAAGGAGGGCGCCATGGAAAAGCATTGGATAAAAAAGGTTCGTTATTTGCCCAATATCGTGTGTCTGGTCGGGGCGATCAGCCTGGCATTGGGGCTCGTCGAATGCAGTAACATCGGTGAGAAAGCAACGATTATCCAGGAGCCGCTACCATACAAAATGGATGCGCTCAAGCCGTACATTTCCGAGCAGACCATGCGCTTTCATTATGGTAAACACTATGCCGGATATGTAGACAAGGCAAATCAGCTCCTCAAAACAGGCGGGTTTGAAGGCAAAACCGCAGAAGAGATTATCGCGCTCACAGCGGGAAAAAAGGAATATACATCGATCTTTAACAATGTCGCCCAAGCCTGGAATCATGCTTTTTTCTGGAAATGCCTGAAACCGGGAGGCGGAACGATCAATGCCGAGGTGGCTGACCGGATCATAAAATCTTTTGGGAGCTTCGATAAATTTAAGCAAAAGTTTTTAGAGGCGGCCAAAAGCCGGTTCGGCAGCGGTTGGACTTGGCTGGTCCTCGACGGTGATAAACTAAAGATTGTTACAACCGGCAATGCAGACACACCCATCGCCCACGGATTGAAGCCGCTTTTCACGGTGGATGTCTGGGAACATGCCTACTACCTGGATTATCAAAATCGCAGGGCAGACTATGTTCGACAGGTGCTCAATCACCTCGTTAACTGGGATTTCATTGCGTCCCGGCTGAAATCGAAACAGGCGTGATGCTTTTCCGTGAATAAGATATTTGAGCCCTAAAAACATCGTATGATTTCACTGAATTCCGTCATCAAAACATTCGACACCGTTGCGGCGGTCGACAACATAACGCTTCACGTTGAAAAGGGCGAACATTTCGCGCTGCTCGGTCCCAACGGCGCCGGCAAAACCACGGTCGTTCGCATGCTCCTCGGTTTTATCAAACCGACAGCGGGCAGCATTCTCATCGATACCATACCCGCTTCCAACCCCGTCGCCCGCAAAGGGGTCGGATATCTGGCCGAGCATCACATGATTCCTTCTTACCTTTCAGGACTGGATTATTTGCGCCGGCATGCGTCTTTGATCGGATTTTCCGGAAAAGATGCGCGAGCGGAAGTGGAACGGCTTTTGGAGGTCGTTTCCATGGAAGGCAGGGAAAAGGAAAAATCCGCCGCTTATTCAAAAGGCATGAAACAGCGCATCGGCCTCGCGGCAGCCCTTCTCGGAAAGCCCAAATTATTGATACTCGACGAGCCGACAGCCGGCCTCGACCCCATCGGTATTCGGGATGTCAGAAATGTTCTCGAAAACCTCCGTGCCGACAATGTTACCGTGTTTCTGAATTCCCATCTCCTTTCGGAGGTGGAGAAGACATGCCGGACCGTGGCCATAATGAACAACGGAAAAATCCTCATCAAGGATTCCCTTCAATCCATCATAGAAAAGGGTGAGACCCTGGAGGATGTTTTTATAAAATACATATCGGACGGACGACGGATGACGGATGGTGGAGGACCGATGGAAGATGGAAGACCGCTTCGCTAGGAAAATGGGCGATGGAAGAGGGATGATGGCGGCCTGAAGTTCAGGGAAAGAGAGGGGAATGCGTCTATTTTTGAAAATTACCGGCTACACCATTTTCGACCAGATGCGGCACAAAAGTTTTTATGTTCTGCTGGGGCTATGCCTCATATTCGTTCTGATGATTCGGGGATGTTACAGCGGCCAATACGTCGTCAACGGCAAACTGTTGGACAGCATTGCGGTGGCATGGTATGTTTCAAACATCGTTTTCCAGGTCATAGCGGCCGGTATGTTTCTGATGGTCATTCTGCTGTCCATGAAGATTATCACCAGAGACCATGACGACGGAAGCCTGGTATTGTTTCTTTCCCGGCCGGTTTTCAGACAGCAATACATTCTCGGAAGGATCGCCGGCACCTGGTTTTTATGCCTGGTGTTCATGTTTATCCTTCACGCTGCGGTATTTTTGACGCTGTGGGCAAGAACCGGCACTATCATTTTCGGATATTTAGCGGCTTCGCTGGTTTGTTCCATCAATCTTCTTTTTATTGCGGTTTTGGTATGCTTTTTGTCTCTTTATCTGCCGGATTTCATCAGTGCGGTTTTTACCGTGGGAATATTATTCATCGGTTATATTTCAGACGGCGGTTACCAGATCTTAAACAGCCAAATTTTAAAGGCCGCGATTCCTTCTGCTGTCCCTTCATCCCCTGCCGTATGGAGAATTGTATATCCAAAAGTTTACATGGTGCAGGCTTACGCCGCTTCGATCATCGATCAAGGCAGTTTTTACAACATGGGGCCCGTCAACCCGATTGTAAATATCATCATCTACATCGTTTTGATAACCGCCTTGATGCTGGCAGGTTTCAACAAAAAAGAAATTTGACGGTCTCGCAAAAAATGGAAAGGCAAATTTTAAATTTATCCGGCAAATTTGCTCTGATCTTTTCTTTGTCAGCCCTTTTAACCGTCGTCGGCTGTTCGGACAATGGCGCCCATAAAGAAACCGCCAAGACTTCCGAACACCGGATGATGCATGATGAGACCACCCTGCGGCTGGTTATCCGCTGGCCCGGAGATGATTTTGCCTCCAGACAGGATATCGAGACACGAGACAAGATTCAGCACCTTATATCTGAAAGAAAGGTGGGAAAAATAATCAGCGCCGGAACCGGTATGGGCTGGATGGACATCGTGATCAAGGTCAAAGACAGACAGGCTGCCCGGTCGTCGATTTCTCAAATAATGCGCACGGCCGCACCGGCACGAAAATTCGCCATAGAGTAACAGTGGTTTCAAAACATCGACTTATTCCGGCCAACTGGTCTGATTTGGCCAAAATGATCCGGAAAGTACTGCAATAAAGCAATTAAGCTTTGACATCCGCATGAATTTCCTGATTCAATAGAAGCCATCTCAAATTAGAAACGCAGGTGATGCAATGTTTAAAGCAAAAGATATCATGGCCACCGAACTGATCACGGTCTCGCCCGAGATGGAAATTATTCAGGCAACCAAGCTTCTTCTGGAAAACAATATCAACGGTGTCCCGGTGACGGATGATACGGGGAAACTGGTAGGAATCCTTTGCCAGAGCGACCTGGTCGTACAGCAGAAAAAATTCCCGGTTCCTTCTTTTTTTACGTTGCTGGATGGATTAATTCCTCTGACGTCCATGAAACATTTGAAAAAGGAGGTTCAGAAAATCGCAGCAATCACCGTGGCCCAGGCCATGACGCCGGATCCGATTTTTGTGGGCCCGGATACGGGCATCGAAGAGATCGCGGCCCTCATGGTGGACAATAATTTTCATACCATTCCTGTGGTGTACCAGGGAAAGCTTGTGGGTGTCGTGGGAAAAGAAGACATCCTGAGAACCATCATACCAAAATAGCACCCTAAATGATCGTAAACAAAATCGATAGGGACTATAATGTACTAATTTTAATGAGCAATCCGGTGATATTAACAACTTTTTATATCTCTACCAACAGTAAGATATGAATTCTGCAATTTTA
Organism: Desulfobacterales bacterium; assembly: GCA_022340885.1. GTDB lineage: Bacteria > Desulfobacterota > Desulfobacteria > Desulfobacterales > UBA11574 > UBA11574. The sequence goes on from JAJDND010000130.1 coordinate 18,101, forward strand.
AATCGATTTTGTTTACCC
>JAJDND010000140.1 GCA_022340885.1 Desulfobacterales bacterium
CTAAATAACTGCTGAATACAGACCGGTAACACTGACTTGACGTGAGCAATCTAAAACCATCATTTCAGGTCTGAATGCTTTAAGTGGAGGCATAGGATGATGACACTAAACGATATCAAGAGGGATCAGGACCTTATCAATGCTATAGACTGGGACATGACACCGGAAGAGGCAGTTCGGCTCTATCTCGAATGGGGAAACAACTGGGCCGGCGGTAACTATGTTATCCGTTCCAGGGATGATACGGCGCATTACTTTGTAATCAATACTTGGAAAGGCTTTCCGGTTGTCTATCTCATAAAAAGAAATTCCCATGAAGCCAAGGAGCTGGCGGAAATCAAAATTCCCGAGATGCTGAAAAAACAGTATATTCAAGAAAACGGCAAGGCCAAAGGTGTTTATTCCCTTGACGGCGATATAAAAGCATGGCTGAAAAATGAACTCAACCAATTTTAATCAATTTAAAGGAGGATAAAATGGAAAAAAAGGTGCTGATTGCACTGAAAAAGGCGGGCAAACCTTTGAGACCCGGTGAAGTGGCAAAGATGATCGGTGAAGAGAGCAAAACAGTTTCAAAGATCATTGGCGATTTGAAGAAACAAGGAAAAGTGATATCCCCGAAAAGATGTTTTTATGCACCCAGCGAATAGTTGACGCGATTTAAAATAAATGATTGATTCTTTCAAAACATCCTGCAAATATAAGTATATGACTACCGCTACCTAAAATATATTTTTTGGCGCCGGCACGCATGCATCGGAATGAAACAGGAAAACGAACCCCCTGAAACGTTCGATGCGATCGGCCCGTGAGTTTGAGGATGAATCCACAGTGAACTGCGCTGAAAGTCGCAGGTAAAACCAAAATCTACAGGAGGGGATTATGACGTTTGAATCTTTTGAGGTACTGATCGAATTTGCAATTGAAAAAGAAAGAGAAGCTGCAGCGTTTTATGCAAGCCTGGCCCAGCAAACATCATTTTCAGGCGTAAAAGACTCATTGCTCGAGATGGAAAAAGAAGAAAAAAGGCATGAAAGCCTGCTTGGAAATCTCAAAGACAACAAAGCGATGGTTGAAGAATATAATTTTAAGTGGATCCCGGATATGAAACGAAGTGATTACATGGTCGAAATGAAATATGAGGACGGCATGAATTATACGGATATCCTTCGCATTGCCATGAAACGAGAGGAAAAAGCACTGAAAATGTATAACGCACTGCAAAAGAAGACCAACGATCCTGAGCATTTACGGATTTTAAAGGTTCTTTGCCAAGAAGAGGCGAAACACAAACTGTTTTTAGAAGGTCTGTACGATGATCATATGGCTGAGCAAGGAGATTAATGGCAACCGGATGCCTGCATATCATTTAACGACCTGCTATGGAACAGCCGATTCATTTTTATAATCAGCACGGCGAAAAACTTGCAGGTTCGCTCCATCTGCCCAAACAGCATAACGGATGCGGCGTGGTCTTCGGCCACTGTTTTACCTGTACTCGGCACACCCGCATTATCCGTGAAACGTGTGATGCGCTGGCTGCCGATAATTTTTTAGCTTTACGGTTTGACTTTTCCGGTAACGGACAAAGTGAAGGAGAGTTCTCAAAGTCCACTTATTCCAAACAGGTTGCCGAAATGCAGGAAGCTTCCGGCGTTATTTTGAAAAAAGGTGTTCGGAGACTCGGCCTTGCAGGACACAGTATGGGCGCGGTTATTGCTGTTCTCACTGCGCCCAGAATCGAAACGGTAAAGGCGGTGTGTACGCTGGCCGGTCGGTTGACCGGCTTGAACGCTTCTAATTTTTTTAGTCGGAGCCAGATAAAAGAACTTGAAAACACTGGAAAAGTATCGTTCACCAGCCGGGGCCGGTCATTGCAACTCTCAACGGAATTTTTTGCCGATGCAAAGCAGTACGATCTTCCCGAAACCGTAAAATCATTGAAGACACCGCTGATGGTTGTCCACGGAGATGCCGATGAGATCATTCCGGTCGATAATGCCTATCTGGCTAAATCATTGAATCCTGAGCACATGGAGCTGGCCGTAATTGCTGGTGCCGATCATATGTTCAGCAACGACAAACATCGCTCGCAGATTGTTAAACTGGTGGTGAGATGGTTTAAGGAACGCCTTCATGAATCTTTCTGAAACGCTGAGCAAGGACTTTATTGAGTCGCAATACAAACAATGGAAAGCCGATGTCAAATCGGTGTCACGGGACTGGCGCTTTTTCTTTGAAGGATTTGAAATGGCAGCCGGTATGGATCGCAAGACCGATCTCGTTTATGATGAGAAACGAATTTTCAAACAGGTCCGGGTGGAAGCCCTCATCAGACGGTATCGAGAGATCGGACATTTGCTGGCCTGTTTCGACCCCTTGACGGAATGTCCCACCGATCATCCATTGCTCACTCTTTCTGCATTTGACCTGACGCCGGAGGACCTGGATACGGTTTTTTTTGCAAAGGGGCTGGTTCGTGACGATCGTGCTTCATTAAAAGAGATTATCCGGGCGCTCAAAGCGACCTACTGCCGTTCCATCGGCGTGGAATTCATGCATCTGCAGGATCCGGAGGAACGAAATTGGCTTCAGGATCGAATGGAACCTGCTCGAAACGCACCCGATCTTAAAGCCGACGACAGGCTCAGGATCTTGGAAAAGCTTTATCAGGCCGTTCTGTTTGAACAATTTCTTCAGAAAAAATATTTGGGACAGACACGGTTTTCGATCGAAGGTGCGGAAGTGGTCATTCCCATGCTCGATGTTCTCACGGACAGGGCCGCTTCCCTGAATTGCCGCGAAATTATTTTAGGAATGGCCCATCGAGGACGGTTGAATGTACAAACGCATGTGCTGAATAAACCCTATGAGGAGATTTTCAGCGAATTTGAAAGCTGTCACGATCCGGATGAAATATTCGGTGCCGGTGACGTTAAATACCACGACGGGTATTTGGCGGATATAAAGACCCGCGGGGGGCTGCCCCTTCGTATATTTTTGGTTAACAATCCCAGCCATCTGGAATCCGTCAATCCGGTGGTTGAGGGGTTTGCAAGAGGCCGTCAGGATATTTTAAAGGATGATAAAAGGAATGTGATCCTCCCTCTTCTGATCCACGGTGATGCCGCCTTCGCCGGGCAAGGAGTGGTTACTGAAACCCTGAACATGTCACAGCTCCCCGGGTACAGAACCGGCGGCACGGTCCACCTCGTAATCAACAATCAGATCGGTTATACCACACTCCCGGAACATGCCCGATCCACACGTTATGCCACGGACGTGGCCAAAATGCTGATGGTCCCGATTTTTCATGTTCACGGAGAAGATCCGGAATCCGCTGTGCACACGATCCGGATGGCTCTCGATTACCGGGAAACATTTAAAAAGGATGTTGTAATCGATGTCGTCTGCTTTCGCAGACACGGCCACAACGAGGGCGATGAGCCCTATTTTACTCAACCTCAAATGTATGATCGGATTCGAAAACGTCTTCCTTTGAATGTGGGTTATTCCCAAAAGCTGCTGGAAATGGGCGTCATCCGAAAAGAGGATACGGATGCCCTGGAACAAAAAATCAATCGTGGTCTTGATGACGCTTTTGAGGCGGTTAAATCCGGCACTTGCGTATACCCTCAATACCCGTTTTATGAAAACTGGAAAAATTTTAACGGGACGTATACCCACGACCCGCTTAAAACAGGCGTTCCCAAAAAAAAGCTCATCGCACTGGCCCGAAAGCTGAACACATTTCCTAAGGGGTTTTCTTTGAATGAGAAACTGGTTCGTCTCATGAAAAAACGCCAGGACAGCATTGAAGAAGGCAACACCATTGACTGGGCCAATGCCGAAGTACTCGCCTTTGCTTCTCTGCTGACAGAAGGCGATCCCATCCGTTTGAGCGGTCAGGACAGCGCGCGGGGTACGTTCAGCCAGCGCCACAGTATTCTTTTCGATACCAATACCGGTGATGAATATTTACCGCTTAACGCGCTCGATAAGACCCAGGCACCTTTTTTGGTATATAACAGCCTGCTCTCCGAATCCGGCGTCCTGGGCTTTGAATACGGCTACTCGGCGGCACAACCCCGGGGACTGGTGATCTGGGAGGCTCAATTCGGCGACTTTGCCAATAATGCTCAATCGGTCATCGATCTGTATGTTGCCAGCGGACAAGCCAAATGGCAGCGGTTCAGCGGTTTGGTGCTGCTGCTTCCCCACGGCTGGGAGGGATTGGGTCCCGAACACTCAAGTGCCCGGCTTGAGCGCTTTCTGCAATTATGCGCCAATGACAACATTCAGGTCTGCAATCTCACCACGCCGGCACAATACTTTCATTTACTCCGGCGGCAGGCAAAAGAAAGCTATCGGAAGCCATTGATCATCATGACGCCCAAGAGTCTTTTAAGACATCCCCTGGCGGTTTCAGTGCTAACAGAGTTGACCTCGGGCGAGTTCAGCGAGGTTCTTGAAGATCCGGATGCCGTGACGTCCGCCCGCTGCGTTCTTTTTTGCAGCGGAAAAATATATTATGAATTGCTTCAAAAACGCCGGGAACTGAAAAAATACGATTTCGCCATTGTTCGCCTGGAACAGTTTTACCCTTTTCCGGAAAAGCAGATCAAAACCATCCTTCAAAAGTACAAAAAGGCCCGGCGATTTATCTGGGTCCAGGAAGAACCGGAGAATATGGGTGCATGGCATTTTTTGCGCTTCCGCCTTGAAAATATCGTTGGAAAACCCGTGGAATATGTCGGTCGGGACCAAGCGGCCAGCACGGCAACGGGATATCCCGGTATCTATCGAAAAGAGCAGGCCGCCGTGACAAATAACGCTTTTGGCATCGAAGCACCCAACGATAAGTAAACAGCCCAATACAAGTGTTTTGTAATTATCACCCAAGCTGAGCGTTTCAAATTTTTGAAAGGGTTATTTTAACAAAATTATTAAGGTATTCTGACATTTCGAATTTCAATAATTTGAAACCTGCGGGATTTCCAATTTCACCGCATCTACTGCGTCAGATGCCGTTCCGCATCGTCGACTATAGCGAAGCGACATCTTCCTTGTATATGCGGCAAACTTGAAAATCGCTCAACTTAGGTATCAATTTCACCCTGTTAAATGCTGCCTTTGGCGACCCTCCTTTGGAGGATTTAACAGGGCAAGCAATCATAAATCATCAATCCAATGAATGAATGAATGAATAAGGGAGCCTCCATGGAAATCGAGATCAAAATTCCCAGCGTAGGAGAATCGGTTCAGGAAGCCGTCCTGGTGGAATGGTACAAAAAAGACGGCGATGCGGTTCAAAAGGACGACCCACTTTTTGTGATCGAAACCGACAAGGTTACTTTGGAGATCGTCGCTGAAGCCTCCGGGATTTTAAAGATCCTGACTGAAGAAGGCCGGACGGTTTCCATCGGTGCTGTTGTAGGAAGCATCGACGTCAAAGAAGTATCCGAGACTGCGCCGGAACCTGCGCCGAAAGAAGAAAAAATATCCGAAGCCATTCAAAAGCCAGCGATTAGGGAAGAAGAAAAGATTGGGCCTCCGGAAGTTCGGGAATGGCCGGAGGAGCCG
>JAJDND010000146.1 GCA_022340885.1 Desulfobacterales bacterium
CGCTTACGTGATCTATCACGCGACCTCGCCCAGCGCGGCCGACCCGTCCCGCTACCTGGATGTTCCGAGAACCGCGGTGTTCACCGCATGCCTCATCAGCAGCAGCTTCACCATGTGGCTCGCAGGCATTCACTTCAGGGCCGGCAGGCGCAGGCCGGCGCTCACATGGCTTCTGGCCACAATGGCACTGGGGACTGTATTTTTAGCGGGGCAGGCCAGCGAGTACGTCTCCCTCATCAGAAAAGACGTGATCATCAGCCGGGACCTGTTCGGCACAACATTTTTTACCCTCACGGGCTTTCACGGTCTCCATGTTATTATCGGACTTATCATGCTGGGGACCCTTTTCGGCCTCCAACTGAAGCGGAGAGTAACGGGCCGCTTTGAGGCCGTGGAAAGCGTTTCGATTTACTGGCACTTCGTCGACGCGGTATGGATGATCATCTTTCCCGTCGTCTATCTGTGGGTGCTGCGATGACCAACGGACAACTTTTTGCTGAGGCCTGGAATTTCGAACCCGGGGTGATCTTCGGATCCGCAGCGCTCTTTTTTGGGTATCTGTGGGTCGTCCGCTTTCGCATGAACCGCAAAACAGCGCTTTTCGGCTCGGGCGTGCTGCTCATGCTGCTGACGCTGATCGGGCCGCTCGATTTTCTCGGCGACAATTACCTCTTCAGCGCCCATATGATGGAGCATGTCCTGCTCTATCTGGCCGTACCGCCGCTTCTCCTGCTCGGCCTCCCGCCAGCGCCGGTCCGGTCGCTTTTGTCCATTGAAATTGCGGCAAAGGCCGAGCGGTTCCTCCGCAGGCCGACCATTGCCTGGCTGGTGGCAGTGGGGGTCATGTGGCTCTGGCACCTGCCCGTGCTCTATAACGCGGCGCTGAAGCACGAAGGGATCCACGCCGTGGAGCATCTGAGCGTACTGGTCGCGGGAACGATATTCTTTTGGCCCATCTTCACCCCTTTGCAGCAGCACCGGCTTTCACCGGTCGTCGGGGCGGTATATATATTTACCGCCATGTCGGCCAATATGCTCCTGGGGATATTGTTGACCTTTGCACCCCTGGGATATTACCCCACATACATGCGCTCTTCCGACGGCACCGGTATCTTCCGGCTTATCCGCACGGTCTGGAAAATAGACCCCCAGTCGGACCTCAATCTGGGCGGCATGTTCATGTGGATAATCGGTGGCCTGCTGTATTTCGCGTCGCTGATGGCCGTAATCAGCCGGCTCTACAGTGACCCTGAAGATTGGGAAACAGCAGAGAAAGGATTCGGAGATGCAAAACTCCAGTGAAAATCAGCCCGGTTCCGCAGGTTTTCCCCGGGAGAACGAAAAGGGAGATTCGTCAGGCTGGAACACTCCAAAGCCCGCAATCATACCCCCGCCCACATATTGGCCCTTCGTTCTTTCCATAGGAGCAACGCTCATGGGACTTGGGGTCCTGACATCAAACGTTATAACTGCTGCGGGAATAGTACTTTTCATTCTCGGCATCATAAAGTGGATAGGAGAGCTCACCAGTGAAGATCGATGACAACAATGAGGCCTGCCGATCCGGCGAAGAAAACCCGGGCAGGCGCCGTTTCCTGGCCAGGCTCGGCGTGGCCGTCGGGTCTCTGATTGCGATCATGGCAGGCCTGCCGGTAATCGGTTACATTCTGTTACCGGTTTCCCGAAAGATGCATCGTCAGTGGGTATCTGTGGGTCCGGCAGACCGGTTCACTGTCGGTGACACGGTCCTGGTCTCCTTTGAAAACCCGTCGGCAAGGCCCTGGACGGGTGTGTCGGGAAAGACCGGGGCCTGGGTGCGCAGGGTCGGGGATGGTAACTTCATCGCCTTTGTTCTCAATTGCTCCCACCTCGGCTGCCCGGTGCGCTGGGAGGCCTCTCCCAAACTGTTTATCTGTCCCTGCCACGGCAGCGTTTATTACGAGGACGGGACTGTCGCGGCGGGCCCCGCTCCCTTTTCTCTGCAGCGTTTCCGGGTCAGAGTGCGCAGCGGGCAGGTCGAACTGGAGAGCCGTCCTCTCCCCTTCACGGAAACTACAACCTGAATCCGTGACGGCTTTGTGACGGCTTTTCGGCTAAGTGAACGTTTTACGTTAGAGAGCGGAAGGTATCGGTGGAGAATTCGCTTCACCCAGCCGCCTTGCATCTACACCCTTCTCGACCGCTCACGGATTCAGGTAGAGAGAAATAACGGGATGAAACAGGAGAAAAAGTTCTTGCAATGGCTGGACGATCGAACCGGCCTCGTCAAACTGATCAAATCGATTGCCGATCATCCGGCGGCGCCCGGCGTTAAATGGAAATATGTCTTCGGCAGTGCGGTCCTGACGGCTTTTCTCATGCAGGTGGTCACCGGCATCGGCCTGCTGACGACCTATGTCCCCTCGTCGGGCGGCGCCTATGAAAGCCTGCAGTATATCACCGACAAGGCTCCGCTCGGCGCTTTCCTGAGAGGCATGCATTACTGGGGAGCATCGATGATGGTCGTGCTGCTCATCATTCATTTCCTCAGGGTATTCCTGATGGGGAGCTTCAAGTTTCCGCGGGAATTGAACTGGATAACTGGCGTATTGCTGATGGCGACCACGTTGGTGACGGCATTCTGCGGTCAGATAGTGCGCTGGGACCAGGACGCCGTATTCGGGCTGGTGGTCGCCTCAAAGATGGCCGCACACGTCCCGCTGATCGGCACCTGGCTTGCTCACTTCATCATAGGCGGGGGTGTGGTGGGGTCCTACACCTTGAGCCGTATATTCGACATGCATGTCATTGTACTGCCGACCCTGCTCGCGTCCCTAATTGGCCTGCACGTGTACCTGGTGCTGCGAAACGGTGTATCCGAACCTCCCGTGCCGGGCCGCGGGGTGGATCCCGCGACGTACCGTTCGGATTATCACGACATGCTGCGGAAGGAAGGCGTCCCTTTCTGGCCGACTGTCGTGTTGCGCGATTTCGTGTTCGCTACCGGCGTGGTTCTCGTTGTGCTGCTATTGGCCTGGCTGGTCGGTGCTCGCGAGCTTGGCCATCCCCCCGATCCTTCGCTGATTAACGCGCACCCCCGCCCGGACTGGTATTTCTGGTGGCTTTTCGCAGTTCTTGCCCTGCTGCCGCACGCTCTCGAGAACTTTTTCATGATCGCGTTACCCTTGCTGATCGGGCTGGTCCTCCTTTCGGTCCCCCTGGTGAGCAACCGCGGCGAGCGGCACCCGGCGCGAAGGCCCCTGGCAGTGGCTGTCGTGGTATTCATCTTCTCGGGAATTGTCGCTCTGACCGTGGCCGGATGGCATGAGAACTGGTCACCCCGCGTCAATGCCTCTCCCTTGACGGCGGACATTATAGGGGCTTCTTCCGGTCCGGTATATGAAGGGGCGATGGTTTTCAACAATATGGGGTGCCTTTTTTGCCATACCATAGAGGGCCACGGCGGAAAGAGGGGACCTAATCTGACTTGGATAGCCGACCGGCTGACCCGCGACCAGCTGACACTTCGCATCATGAACGGTGCGTACAACATGCCGGTATTCGGCCGCATCCTCTCCACCGCGGAAACCGAAAACCTGCTGGACTTTCTGTCGACCCGGAAAAAATTCGGCTTTGAGACAGGCAAACAACAGTCGGTTGTCCGGCCCTCCGGGCCGCTCACCCATGCGGCATTGCACGCAAGCGAGGAGCTTGCGATCATAAATAGTGCCCATCCATAGACGGCATCTTTCGGTCCATTCTGCAAAGTGCCGACATCGAGGAGCGTTTTCATTATACCCACCTTTTGACCAAAAACAAAGGATTGCCGGGTTGAAGACAATTTATCGCAAATTTATATTTCTGGTCGTTCTCACGATCTTAGCCATCTTTTTTTCGCTGCCGTCATTCATCAAACATCTGCCGGACGGGCTGTCCAAAATTTTAGCATCCGACGGAATGCGTCTGGGTCTGGACCTTCAGGGGGGTATGAGCCTTATATTAAAGGTCAATCTGCCCCAGGCGGTGCAGACCCGTCTGGAACTGAATATAACGGATCTGAGACAAAACCTGAAGGAAAGAGGCATCACCCTGGGTCCAACGGAATCAAGGGGATCGAATCATGTGCACTTGCAGCTTCTCAACCCTTCTGATCTGGAAACGCTTCAGAAAATATTGGCCAGGGAATATCCCAACCTGGTGCTGCTTTCCGCTTCGCAGACCCGGCAAGCGGCGTCTGTGGATTTGGGACTCAACGCCAAAGCGGTTAGGGATATCGAAGATAATTCCGTTGACCAAAGCGTTGAGATTATTCGGAACCGGATCGATCAGTTCGGCGTCTCGGAGCCTGTCCTGCTGCAGCAGGGAAAAGACGAAATTGTCGTCCAGCTTCCGGGCATTAAAGATCCGCAGCGGGCCATCCAGCTTATCGGACGGACGGCACAGCTCGAATTCAAGCTGGTCGATTCCCAGGCTGACATCGATCTCCGGGCACTGATCGCTGAAAAAATCGATTCAGGCCGCCTGAAGGAGAATTTTTCCCACAAGGCGCTGAATCTTGCGCTCAAAGGACTGATCCCGGCCGGAGATGAAGCTTACATGGAAAAAAGGGTGGCCCCCGAAACCGGCCGGACAGCCATGGCGCCGGTACTGTTGAAGAAAAGAACACTGATGACCGGTGAGATGCTAAAGACCGCCAAAGTGGAAATCACGGGCCCTTACAGTGAACCTTCCGTCGCCCTGACCCTGAATCAAAGAGGTGCGCTCATTTTCAAGCGGATCACCGGAGAGTATGTGGGCCGGCAACTGGCGATCATTTTAGACAACATCGTCCAGTCGGCGCCGGTCATCCGGGAGCAGATATCCGGTGGCAATGCTCAAATTACCGGTTCTTTTACCACCGAAGAAGCCCACGATCTGGCCATTGTCCTGCGCGCCGGCGCCCTGCCCGCCTCGGTGGATATCGTCCAAAATCTAACGGTGGGTCCCACGCTGGGTCTTGACTCCATCCATAAAGGGGTGGCTTCGGCCGTACTGGGCGGAGTGCTGGTCATATTGTTCATGTTCGTGTATTACCGGCTTTCCGGTCTGATTGCCGACATGGCGCTTTTGTTAAACCTGATTTTCATGATGGCCGCTCTTTCCTTGTTTCGCGCCACCCTGACACTGCCGGGCATTGCCGGCATCGTGCTCACCATCGGAATGGCGGTGGACTCCAATGTGTTGATTTTCGAGCGCATGCGCGAAGAGTTCGCCCTCAACAAACCGTTCCGGTCGGCCGTGGAGGGCGGCTATGACAAAGCACTTTGGACCATTGTCGACAGCCATATCACCACCCTGATTACTGCCTTTGCCTTGTTTCTCTTCGGTACGGGACCCATCAAGGGGTTTGCCGTGACCTTAAGTATCGGCGTCATTTTCAACCTTTTTACCGCTCTCTTCGGTACCAGGGTGGTCTATGATTACCTGAACTTTAAACGCCGGATCAAATCAATCCGATTTCTCCAGATCATAAAAGATTCCCATATCGATTTCATAAAGCTAAGGAAGGCGGCTTTCCTGTTCTCAGGCATGCTGGTGCTTTTGGGCCTTTTTGCATTCGTTCAGATTCAGCGGGGCCGGGCGAACCTGGGGGTGGATTTCACCGGCGGGGCGATGATGCAGTTCAAGGCGAAAAAACCTTTTGGTCTGGCCGAGATCCGGGCTGCCTTGGCCCGTCACCATCTGACGGATTATGAGCTGCAAAACGTACCGGAACAAAACATGTTGATCGTCCGCATAAAAAAAGCCGAACGTTCCGTCGGCGACGTGGCCGATAGAGTGGCCGCCGTCCTCCACCAGGAACTCCCCGAAAAAGGATTTGTCGTCGAGAGCAAAGCGGAAATCGGCTCCTCGGTCAGCCATGACCTGAAAAAGGCTGCCTTGATTGCCGTTGCGATCTCCCTGGCCGGCATCATTTTCTATCTTGCCTGGCGGTTTGATTTCCGTTTCGGCGTTGCAGCCGCCGTGGCGACATTTCACGATGTTCTCACTGTGCTGGGCATATTTTATCTTTTAAACAAGGAAATTACCCTGCTGCTGGTGACGGCCCTGCTCACACTGGCAGGATATTCCCTCACCGATACCGTTGTCGTCTTCGACCGCATCCGGGAAAACCTCCTTAAAAAGGGAAAGCCGGAGCTCGGGCAGATCATCAATCAAAGCATCAATGAAGTTCTCAGCCGGACTCTGATCACCTCGGGGACCGTTTTAATGGTGTTGATCGCATTGCTGTTAATGGGCGGCATACTGCTGCGTGACTTTTCCCTGGCGCTGACCATCGGTGTTGTCGTGGGCACCTATTCCTCGATATTTGTGGCCAGCCCGATCGTGTATGTCTGGCCGACTGCCATGAAAATACGCGGTAAAGGGATCGTGCACAAAAAACACTAGAAGCTGTCTCAAAATAATCTTTTGGCCCAAACTCGGCGTTGGAACCTCGTTTTAAGTCCTCGACATACTGGAGTATGACTGCGGGTTAAAACTCGGCTCCGCCTTGATTTTGAACCAAAATCTTTATTTTGAGATGGCTTCTAGAAGCCGGGTAGAATGAGCGGAAAAATAGAAATTGACAGTCCGGGTGGCTGTTGATATGTTTTTTTGTAGCCGGTTTCGCTTCCAAACCGGAGTAGAGAGCGAATATCATGAATGTTATTCATTTTAAAGTCTTTCAAGATTTCCGCTCTCAAGAGGCGTATTCTTATCCATCAATCTTTTTTAATCTTCAAAAATAATCCTTGTCGGCAGCCGGAATGCTCCATGTGACGCCGCAACCTTTTATGAATGTAACTCAACGGGGCATTCCGCTATGCGCTACAACGCCGTAACAGGTGTTAGGTATAATTTTAAGATGGCTTGAAATATCCTCGGGACACCGGGATGGATATATGAAAAGAAAAAAATATCTGGTCATGATCGGATTGTTGTCGCTGTTCGGTGTCGTTTTCCTCGGAGGCTGTAGCGATATACTCCTGTTTCATCCCAAAGGTCCCATCGGCGATGCCGAACGGTTCGTCATCATTGTGGCCATTGCGCTGATGCTGATTGTCGTCATTCCCGTCGCGGTCATGGACTTATTGTTTCCCAGAAAATACCGGTCCACCAACCCCAAAGCCACCTATATGCCGAAGTGGAGCCGTTCCGCCAAAATCGAATGGGTTGTCTGGCTGGTTCCCGCGGTCATTATTACGATTCTCGGAACCCTGATCTGGCATTTCACCGTTCACCTGGATCCCTATAAACCCATCGATACCGGCGTCAAACCCGTCAACATTGAGGTCGTGTCCATGGATTGGAAATGGCTGTTCATCTTTCCGGACCAAAACATCGCTGTCGTCAATCAGCTTGTTTTCCCTGTAGGCGTTCCGCTGAGTTTCAGGATCACGTCCGACACGGTGATGACGTCCTTTTTCATTCCCCAACTCGGCAGCCAGATTTACGCCATGGCCGGCATGCAAACCCGGTTGCATCTTCTAGCCGATGAACCAGGCACATACCTGGGCCAGAACCAGCATTTCAGCGGCCGCGGCTTCACCGGGATGCACTTCAAGGCCATTGCCGTTTCTCCGAAAGAATTCGAAGCGTGGATTCAAAAGGTCAAACAATCACCGGACAAACTCGATCCGGCCCGATACCAGGGACTCGAAAAGCCGAGTGTCAATTACCCAGTGTCGCTCTTTTCTTCAGTGACACCCGGTCTTTTCGACGGCATCATCCGCAAATACAATAAAACCATGAACATGAATCCGAGGGTCGTGAAAGAGGCATCCGAATCAATACACTTGAAAACCGGTGTTTCGGAAGGAAATTGATATGTTTGGAAAGTTAAGCCTTTCAGCAGTGCCTTACCACGACATGATCGTCATGAGCGCCGTCTACGGTTCGCTTCTGTTGACACTGTTAATTCTGGGCCTGATCACATACTACCGGAAATGGACCTACCTTTGGAAGGACTGGCTCACCAGCGTCGATCACAAAAGGATCGGCATTATGTATATTATCCTGTCGCTGGTGATGCTGCTGCGCGGACTTTCCGATGCGATTATGATGCGATCACAGCAGGCGCTGGCTGCGGGTGCATCTCACGGTTATCTGCATCCCGACCACTTTAACCAAGTGTTCAGCGCACACGGAACGATCATGATTGTTTTTGTGGCCATGCCGTTCCTGGTCGGACTGATGAATATCGTCATACCGCCCCAAATCGGCGCTCGGGACGTGGCATTTCCGTATTTGAATTCGGTCAGCCTCTGGCTGACCGTCGCCGGCGCCTTTCTGGTCATGGTATCGCTGGGAGTGGGCGAGTTTTCCAAAGCCGGATGGTCCGGCTATGCGCCGTTGACGGAACTGAAATACAGTCCCGGTGTGGGCGTGGATTATTGGATATGGTCTTTCCAGATCGCCGGCATCGGTTCGCTAATGACCAGCATCAACTTTCTCGTCACCATTTTTAAAATGCGCGCTCCGGGGATGACCCTCATGCGGATGCCGATCTTCATCTGGACGTCGCTGTGCACCCTCGTGCTCATGGTATTGGCATTTCCGGTACTGACCGTGGCCCTTGCCATGTTGACCCTCGATCGCTATCTGGGCATGCATTTTTTCACCAACACCCTCGGCGGCAATATGATGATGTATGTCAACCTGTTCTGGATTTGGGGACATCCCGAAGTCTATATCGTAGTGCTGCCGGCATTCGGCATCTTTTCGGAGGTTGTGGCCACCTTTTCCAGAAAACCGTTGTTTGGTTATACATCAATGGTGTTTGCCACTATGGCGATCATGGTCCTTTCCTTTGTCGTTTGGCTGCACCATTTCTTCACCATGGGCGCGAGTCCCGACGTGAACATCTTCTTCGGCATTACGACCATGATTATCGCCATTCCCACCGGCGTAAAAATCTTCAACTGGCTTTTTACCGTGTACCGCGGCCGTGTAAGATTCACGTCACCCATGCTCTGGACCCTGGGATTCATCACCACTTTCTCCATAGGCGGCATGGGCGGCGTGCTCCTGGCATCGCCGCCCGCCGACTATGTGCTCCATGACAGCCTCTTTTTGATCGCCCACTTTCACACCATGCTGATCTCCGGATCGCTCTTCGGCTACTTTGCCGGCTATTCCTACTGGTTCCCCAAGGCCATCGGATTTACCTTGAACGAAAAGTGGGGAAAACCCGCATTCTGGTGCTGGCTGATCGGCTTCTACTTCGCCTTTGCACCCCTGTATATTCTGGGTTTCATGGGCATGCCGCGCCGCATGTACCATTACAGCAACCTGGCCTGGCATCCTTATCTGGTCGTCGCTGCCGGGGGGCTCGCCCTGATCCTGATCGGGGTCCTCTGCCAAATGATTCAATTAGTTGTGAGCATTAAACAGCGCCAGGATACCCGCGATCTGACCGGCGATCCCTGGGACGGCCGCACTTTGGAGTGGGCGATGTCCTCGCCCCCGGCGGTGTATAATTTTGCAGCAATCCCCACGGTGTATGATATCGACGCTTTTACGGACATGAAGGAAAAAGGTATGGCGTATCAAAAGCCGGATCGATACCACGACATCCACATGCCGAAAAACACGGGGGATGGATTTATCAACGGCATATTGGTTTTTCTGTTCGGATTCGCCATGGTCTGGCACATCTGGTGGCTGGCCGTCCTCTGCGCCCTGGCCATGCTCTTTTTGCTGATCGCCCGGGCAAGCGATGACGACACGGAATACACGATACCAGCCGCTGAAGTGGAAGAAATCGAGAATCTGCGCTATCGGCAATTGGCATCCGCCGCCGAAATCAACCGTCTCGCAGGCGGCCGTGGAGAGCCGGGGATCTTACCACAGGTGTAAATGATGACAACCGACGCTTTGACAATAGACACTCCTGCCACAGAGGAATTCGAGCACCCGGATCCCATCGCGAATCAGGCCTTTGGTTTCTGGCTCTACATCATGAGCGATCTTGTCCTTTTCGGCGCGATTTTCGCGACGTATATCGTTCTGGGCCACAACTATGCCGGCGGTCCCACAGGCAAAGACCTGTTTCACCTGCCCTATACATTCGGTGAAACCATGCTCCTTTTGTTCAGCAGCGCGACTTACGGCCTGGCCATGCTGGCCATGCAAGAGGAAAAGAAAAATCTGCTGCTGACGTGGCTGTTCGTTACGTTCCTTCTCGGCATTGGATTCATTGGCATGGAGATCAATGAATTCCACCACATGATCCTCGACGGCAACGGACCGGAGCGAAGCGGCTTTCTATCGGCATTTTTTACCCTGGTGGGGACCCACGGAACTCATGTCACCTTCGGCCTGATCTGGATGGTGTTTATGATGGCCCAGACCGTTATCAAGGGACTGACATCACCGGTCCAATCCCGGCTGATACGCCTGAGTATCTTCTGGCATTTTCTGGATATCGTTTGGGTGGGCGTCTTTACCATTGTTTATCTGATGGGGGTGTTGTAAATGAACCGAACGCCAATGGAAAGGGCCGGTGCGGGCAAAGCAAGCTTCAAATTCTATACCGTTGGATTCATTCTCTCGATCCTGCTGACGGCCATCGCCTTTGCGCTGGCAATTCAGAGCGGCGGATTACCCCGCTGGACCGTTCTCACCGGCATCTTCGGCGCAGCCGTCTTGCAGATCCTGGTGCATTTGCACTACTTTTTACACTTGGACACCTCTTCGTCGGCGCGGTGGAACATACTGGCCCTGGTAATTACCCTGCTGATCATGATCCTATTTGTCGGGTTGTCGCTCTGGATCATGGCTAACCTTGATTATCGCATGATGTGACCATGTATGAAGCGATTAAAAAATATATCCTCGTGACCAAACCGGGGATCATCTTCGGCAACCTGGTCACCGCTGCGGCCGGCTTTCTTCTGGCTTCCAAAGGGCGCATTGATACGGCCGTTCTGATGGTGTTCCTCACCGGGATATCCCTCGTGATCGCTTCCGGCTGCGTTTTTAACAACTGTATCGATAGAAAAATGGACCGAAAAATGGACCGGACGCGCCACCGCGTCCTCGCCCAAGGGTTGATGTCGCCGAAAGCCGCCGTCTTTTATGCAACTTTGCTGGGTGCATCGGGCATGGTATTGCTCTGGTCGGCAACGAACATGCTGTGCGCTGCCATCGTGCTGATGGGTTTTGCAATCTATGTGGTGGTTTACAGCTTGTATTTGAAACGCAATTCCGTATACGGCGCGTTGATCGGCAGCCTGGCGGGAGCCGCACCCCCCGTTGCCGGATATTGCGCGGCCGGAAATCGCTTCGACATGGGCGTTTTGATCCTATTGTCGATTTTCACATTATGGCAAATGCCCCATTGTTACGCCATTGCCATTTACCGCTTTAAAGATTACGCCGCCGCCGGGATCCCGGTGCTGCCTGTCCATCGGGGAATGCCGGCAACAAAAAAGCATATCGTCGCTTATATACTCGCCTTTACCGCGGCCGCGCTCATGCTGACCGTCGGCGGCTACACCGGTTACGGCTATCTTGCGGTGGCGGTGGCCATGAGCCTGTCATGGCTGTGGATGGCCCTGGCGGGTTTTAAAAGGTCCGATGAACGGGTATGGGCTAAAAAGCTCTTTGTCTTTTCCATTCTGACCATAGCCGTCATGAGCGTCATGATGGCCATTGACTTCAAGTTGCCGGCCACATCGAACTTGCTTCTTGCTTTTACGCCATAATCCTGCGCCCCGGGTGATTTAAATTCAAACGGCACCTTCAAACGTTTAAAAGAAGTGTACATATTTTCTTTTTTATTCCACTTTAAGCGGCCCGGAAATAATTGGGCCAAAACAAAGGAGGTGACATTTTGGACGCTAAATTGAGCTACAACATACCTACGGAGACGATCATCCCTTTGTCGACAACGCCGACCAAGTTCGGCTTTGGCGCGACCGAGGAATTGGGATACGAATTACAGCGTTTGGGTCTTAAACGAGTTGTTTTGATCAGTGACCCGAATCTTGTCGAAACAGGCTTGCCGGAAAAAATCGAAAAGATCCTCTCCGGCGAAGGAATCGACGTCGTGCAGTATTTCGAGGTCGGCGTTGAACCGACAGACATTAGCTTCAAAAAAGCGATCGGTTTCCTCGAGGGAAAGAAGATTGACGGTCTCGTGGCCGTCGGCGGCGGATCGGTAATTGATACCGCCAAAGCAATGAATCTTTACAGTACCTATCCCGCCGATCTTTTGGACTACATCAATCCGCCCATCGGCAAAGGAAAGCCGGTGCCGGGGCCTCTGAAGCCTCTCATCGCGCTTCCCACCACTGCCGGTACAGGCAGTGAGGCCACTACGGTGATTGTTCTGGATTTGCTGGATCTGCACGTCAAAACGGGCATCTCGCACTTTTACATCAGACCTGCGCTGGCCATCATCGATCCTTTGAACACGCTGTCCATGCCGCCCATGGTTACGGCGTCCTGCGGCATGGATGTTCTCACCCACGCCATAGAGTCATATACCGCCGTTCCATTTAATACCAGACCCAAACCGGAATCGCCAGCCCAGAGACCGCCCTATATAGGATCCAATCTCATTGCGGACCTGTGGAGCTATAAAGCCATTGAGTTGGGCGGCAAATATCTTCGCAGGGCCGCTCTTTCCCCCTGCGACCTCGATGCCCGCTACCACATGATGGCGGCTTCAACGTTTGCGGGCATCGGTTTCGGCAACGCGGGGGTTCATGTACCCCATGCCCTGGGATATCCCATTGCAGGAATGGTCAAGAATTATTATCCCCCCGACTACAATGCCGCAGAACCCATGGTGCCCCATGGCATTTCGGTTTCCGTCACCGCACCGGCATGCTTCAGGTTTACCGCTCCGGCCTTAAGTGCAAGGCACCTCGACGCTGCGGAGGCGCTGGGCTTCGATATTCGCGGAATTCCTTTAAAGGAGGCCGGAGATTGTCTCGCCCAGGCACTGATCGACCTGATGAAGGATATCGGCTTTCCCAATGGCATCGGAAGCCTCGGCTATGATGAAAGCGACATCCCCGGACTGGTGGATGGCGCTTGGAAACAACAACGGTTGCTGACCATTTCTCCGAAAAAACCCAGCCAAAAAGATCTGGCGGAAATCTTCAGGCAATCATTGGTGAACTGGTAACTTTAAAGAAAAGGAGGTTTCTTATGAAGCTGTATTTCTTTGAGGCAGGTATTTTGAAAAGCCAAAAACAGTATTTTACGCTGGGACTCGATGTGGGCAAGCCTTTTGATGTTCCGGTGCCCTTCTTGTTGATCGATCATCCAAAAGGCAAAGTTCTTTTCGACACCGGAAATGCTTATGAAACCATTCATAATAAGGAGGAACACTGGGGCGGCATCTTGGCGGCCTATGACCCTGTCATGACCGAAGAGCAGTGGTGCGTAAACGCTATTCAAAAGGTAGGTGTTAAACCGGAGGACATCAAGTATGTCATCCTCTCTCACCTCCACTTGGATCACGCGGGATGCGTCGGACATTTCCCCAATGCGAAATACCTGGTTCAGCGTGAAGAGCTGCACTTTGCATACGCGCCCGACTATTATATGAAAGCCGCATACATCCGGAAAGATTTTGACAAAGACGTGGATTGGGTGATTTTGGAAGGATGGCGCGACGATAAACTGGACCTGTTCAACGACGGTTCAATCATCATTTATTTCACACCGGGTCATACGCCGGGGCATCAGTCTGTTCTGATCAATTTGCCGAATACCGGTCCCATGTTCTTTGCCGCTGATTCCTGCTACACGCAGCAGAACATTAATGATAATATTTTGCCGGGCCTCATGTGGAATGCCGGAGAGACCGTAAAATCGGTTCAGAGGATGAAGAACTTGCGCGATCTCTGTGACGCCACCATTGTTACGGGGCATGACCCGGAAGCATGGAAAGACTTTAAGAAGGCGCCCGACTATTATGATTAA
>JAJDND010000030.1 GCA_022340885.1 Desulfobacterales bacterium
CCCATGGGCGGCCCGGGAATGCGGGAAATGCTCACGCCGACATCGGCCATCGCCGGTATGAAGCTGGATTCCCATGTAGCGCTGCTGACCGACGGCCGATTTTCAGGCGGAACCCGCGGCGCTGCTATCGGTCATATTTCACCGGAGGCCATGCAAAAAGGACCCATTGCCATCGTTAAGGACGGTGACCGGATTGCCATCGATATCCCTGCTAAAAAACTGACCCTCAAGGTTTCGGAAAACGAAATCCAGGAGCGGTTATCCGGCTGGTCCCCCCCGCCACCCAAGATTACCCGGGGTTATATGGCGCGGTATGCACGTATGGTTTCATCCGCCGCTAAAGGGGCGGTGGTAAAATAATGATCAAACGGCAGAAAATAGGCCGACGACTCCAAACAAATACTCAGAGCGCTTCATATTAATTAACAATTAAGGAAGGGAAAAACCATGAAACTCACAGGCGCACAAATTATGATGAAGGTTTTAAAAGAAGAGGGTGTCGATACGATTTTCGGATATCCGGGCGGCGCCGTCATCGACATCTATGACGAACTCGAAAAAACAGATATCCGGCATATCCTTGTTCGCCAAGAGGCCTGTGCCGTCCATGCCGCCGACGGCTATGCCCGGGCCGGCAGCCGCGTGGGCGTATGCCTGGTCACTTCAGGCCCTGGTGCGACCAACACCGTCAGCGGCATTGCATCCGCATATATGGATTCCATTCCTGTCGTCATATTTACCGGTCAAGTGCCGACCCACCTCATCGGCAACGACGCATTTCAGGAAGTCGACACCGTGGGAATCACGAGACCATGCACCAAACATAACTATCTTGTCAAGCGAACCGAGGACCTTGCGAGAATCATCAAAGAGGGCTTCATGATTGCAAAATCAGGACGGCCCGGACCTGTTCTGATCGATATCCCGAAGAATGTCGGCGCTACCGCCGTCGACTACAAGCCGGTTAAAAAAGTCAACCTAAAGTCTTATAATCCAACATACAGCCCCAATGTAAAACAGCTTCACAAGGTTGTGGAATTGATTAAAAATGCGAACAAACCCATGATTTTTGCCGGTGGCGGCGTCATTCTTTCGGGAGCTGCCAAGGAATTGACGGAGCTTGCCCGCAAAACCCAGGTTCCGGTGACCACCTCCCTGATGGGTCTCGGCGGATTCCCGGGAACTGATCCGTTGTGGCTCGGCATGATCGGCATGCACGGCACATATCGCGCCAACATGTGCTCCGGCGAGTGCGACCTGCTGATCGGTATCGGGGTTCGATTTGACGACCGTGTGACCGGAAAAACAGATGTTTTTGCAGCCAATGCCAAAATCGTTCATATCGATATCGATCCCACTTCCATCCGGAAAAACATCCCGGTTACCGCTCCCGTTGTCGGAGACTGTAAAATCACCCTGGCCAAACTGAACCAACTGTTGAATAAGGAAGACCTGGGAGATTTGAAGAAAAAACGAAAAAAATGGTTTGATCAAATTCAACGATGGGTAGCCAAGCAGCCCCTCGCCTATAAACAAGAAAATATCATCAAGCCCCAATATGTAGTTGAAATGCTTTATAAAATGACCAAAGGCAAAGCCATTATCACCACCGAAGTGGGGCAAAATCAGATGTGGGCGGCACAGTATTACCACTTCGATAAACCCAACCATTTTATTACGTCGGGTGGACTGGGGTGCATGGGATTTGGCCTGCCGGCAGCCATCGGCGCGCAGCTTGCCTGCCCGGATAAGCTTGTCGTCGATGTTGCCGGCGACGGCAGCATCCAGATGAACATCCAGGAAATGACCACCGCGGTTCAATGCGGCCTCCCCATAAAAATTGTCATTCTCAACAACGGCTATCTCGGAATGGTCCGGCAATGGCAGCAGCTTTTTTTCAATAAGTGCTATGCCGCCACATGTCTGGATTGCGCGCCGGATTTCGTTAAACTTGCCGAAGCTTACGGGGCGGAGGGGTTGAGAGCCACAAAGCCCGAAGACGTCGAAACGGTATTGAAAAAAGGACTTGCTTCGAAAAATACGGTAATTATGGATTTTCAGGTCGATAGAGAGGAGTGCGTTTATCCGATGGTTCCTGCCGGTGCCCCGGTGACCGAAATGCTTCTGGTTTAAATCATTCAACGCTGCTGCCAAAGAAAAGGATAAATACCATGATAGAAGAAAAACATATACTTTCGATTCTGGTGGATAATGAACCCGGCGTTCTTTCAAGAATCGCAGGATTGTTCAGTGGAAGAGGATTTAATATTGAAAGTCTGTGCGTTGCAGAAACCCTGGATCCGCAGGTATCGAGAGTGACATTGGTCACGAATGGAAACCCTCCGATAATCGAGCAAATCGAAAAACAGCTGAATAAACTCATCAATGTAATCAAAGTTCACGATCTCACCGGAAAAGAGTATGTCAAAAGGGAGATGGCCCTTATAAAAGTGGTCGCCAAATCGGAACATCGTGCCGAAATCCTCAGGACGGTGGATATTTTCAGGTGCAAAGTGGTTGACGTCAGTTCCGAGCATTACACGATTGAAGTCACGGGCGACGAGGAGAAAATGAAGGCGATTTTGAACCTCTTAAAACCCATGGGAATCAAGGAGATCGCCCGGACGGGAATGATTGCCCTTTTCAGGAATTCGAAATAAAAACCTATTAAATTATAACAGGAGAATAGCATGGCCAAAATTAATTTCGGCGGAATAGAAGAAGAAGTCATTACATCTGAAGAATTTTCTCTGGAAAAAGCCAAGGAAGTTCTTAAAGACGAAACCGTCGCCGTCCTGGGATATGGCGTTCAGGGACCTGGACAAGCCTTGAACATGAAAGACAACGGTATCAATGTCATCGTCGGTCAGCGGGAAAACAGCAACTCATGGGACCGTGCCGTTGAAGACGGTTTTATTCCCGGTAAAACCCTCTTTCCCCTCGAAGAGGCCGCCCGAAAAGGAACCGTTATACAATTTTTGCTTTCAGACGCCGGTCAGGTGACCACCTGGCCTGCTATCAAAAAATGCCTCAATGATGGAGACGCGCTTTATTTTTCCCACGGCTTCTCAATCGTTTATAAAGAGCAAACCGGCATTGTTCCCCCTGAAAACATAGATGTTATCCTGGTGGCCCCCAAAGGCTCCGGCCGAACCGTTCGAACCAATTTTTTGGACGGCAGCGGAATCAACTCGAGTTTTGCCATATTTAAAGACCACACCGGACGCGCCAAGGAAAGAACTTTGGCACTGGGGATCGCCATCGGTTCGGGGTATCTGTTCCCCACCACTTTTCAAAATGAGGTTTACAGCGATCTTACGGGGGAACGGGGTGTTCTGATGGGTTGCCTGGCCGGTGTCATGGAAGCCCAATACGACGTTCTGCGAAAACATGGCCATACACCGAGCGAAGCCTTTAATGAAACCGTGGAAGAGCTGACTCAGAGTCTGATTCGACTTGTGGCGCAAAACGGTATGGATTGGATGTATGCGAACTGCAGTACTACTGCCCAGCGCGGCGCTCTGGACTGGAAACCGAAGTTTCGTGATGCGGTGGTTCCGCTTTTTGACGAACTTTATGAAAAAGTGGTCTCCGGTGTAGAAACCAAAAGAGTTCTGGAAGCCAACAGCGCGCCTGATTACCGCGAAAAACTCCAAAAAGAACTCGACGAGATCAAAAACTCGGAAATGTGGCAAGCCGGCGCTGCAGTACGGGCGTTGAGGCCTGAAAACAGGTAACAAAATCTTAAGTTGCAAGTGTCTAAAATGAGCTAAAGTGAGCTAAAATTAAGGAATTTTTTGGCCAATTATATTTTAATGACAGCGCGTTAGCGCTACCTCAACTTTAGGCACTTTAGATCACTTCAAACTTTAGCTCACTTTATTTTGGGAGACAATATATGGAACCGATATTGCTGTACGACACCACCTTGAGAGATGGAACGCAGGGAGAGAACATCAGTTTCAGTGCCAGGGAAAAAATTAAGATTGCGAAAACTTTGGACGATTTCGGCATCCATTATATCGAGGGGGGATGGCCGGGCTCAAATCCCAGAGATATGGAATTTTTTGACCTGGCACAGAAGACTAAATTCGAAAATGCCCGCATAACAGCATTCGGCTCCACGCGAAAACCACGCATCGGCCCTTCTGATGATTCGAATTTGAGAGCACTTCTGAAAGCCAAAACCCCTTCAGTAACCATCTTCGGGAAAACATGGGACTTGCATGTCCAAAAAGTCATGAACAATACCCTTGAAGAGAATTTGGCCATGATCAGTGATTCCGTCGAATATTTGAAAAACGCGGATCGGGAAGTTATCTATGATGCCGAACACTTTTTTGACGGCTATAAGGCGAATCCGGATTATGCATTAAAAACCCTCATTGCGGCGATGAACGCCGGCGCTGAATTTATTGTGCTGTGCGACACGAACGGCGGAACCCTTCCCATAGAAATCGAATCGATTATTGGAACGGTGCAAAAAAGGCTTTCAATGGCGTATGACACAAATAAGGATTCGTTGCCGGCAAAGATTGGAATTCATACACACAATGACAGCGGTTTGGCGGTCGCCAACACGATTCACGCCGTGGAATGTGGTGCCGTGATGGTCCAGGGAACCGTTAACGGATATGGAGAAAGATGCGGAAACGCCGACTTGACCTCCATCATACCTATTCTCCAATTTAAGATGAACCGGCAATGCGTTAATGCTGAAAATATGGAAAAACTCAGATCTCTTTCACGGTTTGTCAGCGAAACCGCCAATATGATACCTTTGAAGACCCGCCCGTTTGTCGGAGAAAGCGCATTTGCTCACAAAGGCGGAATTCATGTCAGCGCCATCATGAAAGTCTCAAGAGCTTATGAACATATGAACCCGGAACTCGTGGGAAACCGGCGTCGTGTACTGGTTTCAGATCTATCCGGGAAAAGCAATATCGAATACAAAGCCAAAGAACTTGGCATCGAGCTGGGAGGCAACGGATACGACAGCCGCAAAATCGTTACGGAAATAAAAAAGATGGAACAGGAAGGATACCAGTTTGACACGGCAAACGGATCGTTTAAGATCCTGCTCGAGAAATTTACCGAACAGTTCGAACCGCTGTTTGATTTAAGATCTTTCCGGGTAACCATCGAAAAAGATGCCGACAAGCCCTGTTCGGCCCATGCCACCATCAAAATCTCGGTGAGAGGGCAAGATGAAATCACTGCTGCCGAAGGAGACGGCCCGGTGAGCGCCCTGGATAACGCCCTGCGAAAGGCCCTTGACAAATTCTATCCGGATTTGGATGCCATGCGCCTGATCGATTTTAAAGTCCGTGTCATTGACGGGCGCAAGGGAACAGCCGCAAGGGTTCGCGTGTCCATCGAGTCCCGGGACCATGATCATATCTGGAGCACCATCGGCGTTTCAGAAGATATTATTGAAGCGAGCTGGCATGCCCTTGCCGACAGCTTTCAATATAAACTTGCAAAGGGAAAGGAATAAAATTTTGAAAAAAAGAGATGGAATCAACGCCGCAGGACATTATGTATATTCTGTCCTGCGGCCCATGCTCGTTCGGATTTTGCCCGTTGTTAAAAAAGTAAAAATGTATTATCAACTGAATATTCACGAACAGGAGCAAAATCATGGAAGAACGAGTCATTATTTTTGATACAACGCTAAGAGACGGCGAGCAATCTCCCGGCGCCAGTATGAATGCCGCGGAAAAGCTCCGACTGGCCACACAATTGGAAAAACTTGGCGTAGATGTACTGGAGGCCGGGTTTCCGGCCGCCTCCGAAGGGGATTTCGATGCGGTATCCAAGATTGCCGGGAAACTCAAAAAAACCGAAGTCGCCGCTCTGGCGCGAACTTCTAAAAACGATATCGACCGGGCCTGGGGCGCCATTCAGCATGCGGCAAAACCGAGAATTCACACCTTCCTGGCGACATCCGACATTCATATGCATTACAAACTCAACATGACCCGGGATCAAGTCCTTAAAACCGCTTCAGAATCCGTAAAATATGCCAAAAGCTTTACCGACAATATCGAGTTTTCGGCAGAAGATGCATCGCGAAGCGACCGGGATTTTCTCTGCAAGGTGTTTGAAACGGCCATCGGGGCCGGTGCGACTACCATCAATATCCCGGATACCGTGGGATACGCCATCCCCATGGAATTCGCAGATCTGGTGAAATATGTCATAGACCATACGCCCAACATCAACAAGGCCGTCGTCAGCGTCCACTGCCACAATGATCTGGGGCTTGCTACCGCCAACACCCTTGCCGCAATCAACAACGGCGCAAGACAGGCGGAAGTCACCATCAACGGCATCGGCGAACGCGCGGGAAACACCTCTCTGGAAGAAGTTGTTATGTCGCTTCATACAAGGCCCAATTATCTGCCGTTTACATCCAACATTCGAACAGAGCAGATTTTTCCGACCAGCCGACTGGTCAGCATGATCACCGGGATAATGATCCAGCCCAACAAGGCCATTGTGGGCGCCAATGCATTTGCTCACGAAGCGGGAATTCATCAGGACGGCGTTCTGAAAAATCCCATGACCTACGAGATCATGAAACCCGATACCATCGGGCTCAGTGCAAGCAAGTTGATTCTGGGAAAACACTCCGGAAGGCACGCGCTTCGCTCCCACTTAAAGAAAATGGGATACGACCTGTCCGACGACGAATTAAAGCTCGTTTTTAAAAAATTCAAGGAACTGGCCGACAAAAAGAAACATGTTGTTGACGAGGACTTGGAAGTCATTATTACGGAAGGCATTCTCAGGACCGCCGACATTTTCCAGTTGGAATATCTGCACGTCACCAGCGGCACCACCGTCATTCCCATGGCAACGGTCAAACTCTCGATCAATGGAAGGCCGGTTCAGGGCACGGGATACGGAAACGGCCCCATCGATGCGGCCTATGACTGTATTTCCAAACTGGCGGGAACAGAATCCGAACTCCAGAGATTTTCCATCAGCGCCATCACCAGCGGAACAGACGCCCAGGGTGAGGTTACGGTACGGTTGAAAGAAAACGGTTTGGTGGCACTCGGACGCGGAGCGGACCCGGATATCATCACTGCCAGTGTAAAGGCTTACATCAACGGACTCAACCGCCTTGAATACCTGAAAGCAAATCCCATAAAGGCCACTGCTTAATTTAAGGGGGTTGTTTTGCCAAATTCTGAAGGGGCGCATACAAAGCCCCTTCAGAAACACGGCAGTCATTTTCTCAACGTCTTTTTGAAAATGCGAAACTTGAGCGCTTTTTTGAGCTACTTCCCATTCCCGATCATCTTATTTTTTAGTTTTGTATCCGCGGGTTTTTCACCCAGCCATATTGAAAACACGGCCTTTTTAAAATCAAGCCCCTTAATGGTTCCCTTATGCTGCCCTTTGATATAGACACTGACACCCTGCTCCGGAATATAGATGATATCGTAGATATCGTTTTCCTCGGCGCTTTCTGAAAAAAAAGAATTGAATGTATCGATCGCGCTTTTAATCTGTCCTATATTGTCGCCGGTTCCATTATTAAACCCTTCATTCCAGGCATTCACCAGCTTTTTGCGAGACACTTCATGGTATACAAAAACCATCCGAATGGCCATTGGTGCATCAGCATCGATGATTTTTTGAGGATCCGAGCTTTTTTCTTTTAAGTAAAGACCTGCTGCGTAAACTTTTATAAAAAGTTTTTTACG
>JAJDND010000176.1 GCA_022340885.1 Desulfobacterales bacterium
CTCTTTCCAGGGAATCCCCATGAGCCAGACCACCGGTGCCATGATTATTCCAAAAAGCCGTTGCAGGGTCACGGGTTGTCCCCCGATATCCGGCAATAGTCCGAGCATTAAATTCAGAAGATGGACCAGGGCGACCAGAACAATGAGCATCGCGATGATATTGATTAATAGCTGAATACCTTGAATAGTCCCTCTGGTAACAGCGTCCATTGCGCTTAGCGCCGGTTCGGGAGGCGTCAACTCGCCGGCTGTTCGTTGACCGGTTTCAGGTATCATGATTTTAGAAATGGTGATGGCTGCGGGAACACTGATAATGGAAGCCGTGAGTATGTGTCCCATAATATCGGGTATGGCCCTGCTCAAAATGCTGGCATACAAAACCATGACCGTACCGGCGATGGTCGCCATGCCGGTCGTCATCAGTGTGAATATTTCGCTCCGGGTCATATCTTTCAAATACGGCCGAATGAAAAGGGGGGACTCCACCATGCCGACAAATATGTTGGCGGAAACACCGAGTCCTTCGGCGCCTCCCAGTCCCAAGACTTTTTGCACCGCCGCCGAAAATGCCCGGACGATCAGGGGCAGAATCTTCCAGTAAAATAAAAGCGATGAAATTGCGCTGATCACAAGGATCAAGGGAAGCGCCTGAAAAGCTAAAATGAAGCTCGAACCCGGATATTTTTCGGCAAAGGGCAGAGCGCCGCCACCGAGGTATCCGAATACCAAGGTGGTTCCGGCCTTGGTCGATGTTTCAAGGGCCAAAACCAGATGGTTCAATGAGATGAAAAACTTTCTGCAAACCGGCAGCTTCAGCAACAGGATCCCGATCGCCAGTTGCACGGCAATCCCAACGATGATCAATTTAATTCTAACATGTTTACGATTTTCACCGATCAACCAGGCAATGCCAGAAAAAACAAAAAGCCCGGCTACACTTTGGATAATCATAAATCAGCCTTTAAAAAAAGTGATGAATTTTAAGTCATCGAATTCACGTCCGCCGTCAATAAAAGCGCTTTTTCTTGCACGCGTCTATTTTCAAAAGATTTAACCGGCTTGTCAACTTTTTTCAGTCGTCGTATCATTCGCGTTCCCGGAGCGGGTTTTGTGTAACGGCTGTTTCCCGAGATGTATGATAAATTCTGGCAGAAAATATCCGGCTTGACATGGATATTTTTAATGCATAGTGTTACAAGATTATCAATTCAAACCAAAGGAGTATATTGTGGAAAAAGTCGAAAACGGAATGTTTGTCTGTGTTGACTACAAAGGATCATTGCAAAACGGAGATGTATTCGATACCAGTCACGGCCGTCAGCCTCTTGAAATAAAAATGGGCGCAGGACAGTTGATCAAAGGATTTGAAAAAGAGCTTCTGGGAATGGCCGTCCATGAAAAAAAAGTGTTTAGCGTTGAACCGGAACAAGCATACGGTCAAAGAGACGAAAACCTGACCCAATCCTTTCCCAGATCAGATGTGCCGCCGGAAATGAACCCTCGCGCCGGCATGACGGTGGGCGTCAAGACCCCGGAAGGACATCAGATCCCGGCACAGATAACGCATGTGGATGATGAAAAATTAACCCTGGATTTGAACCACCCTTTAGCCGGCGAAACGCTGACCTTTGAAATTGAAGTCAAGAGCATCAGCAGCACCCCTACACAGTCTCCATCTGCCTGCGGTTCGGGTTGCAGCTGTTCTTCAGGCTGCGAATGTTAACGATGGATTAAAACGGGTTTTTCTGATCTGTTGAACCGATACGGTAAACTTAGTATTGACAAGAAATTCGACATGGTGTAGGAGTTTTTAAAAATTTAAACCGATATTGACGAGTTATGCTCAGGCCAAGGGCCATCCCGACTCGGGATGGCCTTTTTTTATTCGCCATCATCTGAATACCCTGCTGCTTGTCGGAACGTAAAGGGCTTGTCCGCCTGTAATGTGTGGCGGAGGCTTGCCGCCTATGGAGGATCCCGTTTCCGGGGGACAGAAGGGATTGAAGGCAGGAGGAGCTTCATGGGAGGAGGGAGAATGAAGGGATATAAAAACAGCGCGTTATTTCTATCGATTCTCGCCATGTCAATGTTTGGAATCGTATTTGCTTCGATAAAAACCGCAAGTGCCGCCCCCTTGGAAGAAATACGAATCGGCGCAACGATTTCCATGAGCGGGAAATTTTCTACAGAAGTCGGACCGTTTAAACAATTAATGGATGCTTATGCATCAGCAATCAACCATCGAGGCGGCATATATGTCAAAGCGGCCGATAAACGACTCCCAATTAGATTTATCGTTTATGATGACAAGAGCGATGGTCCTACCGCGCGTAAGTTTTATGAGAGACTTGTTTCGGTAGACAAGGCGGATGTTCTTCTCGGGCCCTATTCCAGCCCGCTGACCTTTGCAGCCAGTGTGGCCGCAGAAGAAAACAGGCTGCCCTTTATCGCCGTCTGCGCCAACTCCCCTAAAATATACAATCGCGGTTTCAAATGGATCGTCTGCGTCATCGATGCCGCTCCCCGTTACACTCACCGGTATTGGGAAATGGTCAAGGCCGAGGGTTGGGCGAAAACCGTTGCATTTGTGGTCGAAGACACGCTTCACCCCCAAGGTGTCTATCGCGGCGCCAAAAAACTGGCGCAAGACGCGGGATTAAAAGAGGTGGCACTCAAAGTCCTTCCGCCGGACACCCATGATTTCACTGCGGCTATTGTACAAATTCAGGAAAAATCCCCGGACATCGTTTTCGTTTCCGCCAACGTGCCGTTTTCCATTGCATTCATGCGCCAGGCCAGAGAACTGGGGCTGCATCCGAAAGAATTTCATATCATCCATCACGGTGGTGTTTTCAAAAGAGGCGTAGGGACCGGCGCAGAAGGCGTCATCGGGCAATCTTACTGGACCCGGGGAATGGATTTCGGAAATCCGGATCTATTTGCGGAAGTTTTGGATCGTTCGGGAATCAATCTCGATGACTTCCCCTGGGCGCCGGCATACATGATGGCGTTTGAGACAGTAACCCAGGCAATTGAAAGAGCCGGAAGCCTGGACAGAGAAAAAGTGATGACGACCCTGAAACATCTCAACGTCATGACCGTCGGCGGAGTGGTGAGTTTTTCCGAAAACGGCGTCGGGACCATCAACACCTACCCGTCCCAGATCATCGACGGACAATATCACATCGTCTGGCCGCCGGAAATCGCCACCGCCAGGCACCGCTATCCGGCACTTGGGAACTAAACTGGAAACTAAAAAAGAGTTCGGTGTTCAGTGTTCGGAGTTCAGGAGTTTAAAGGTTAAGGTCGAATCTCACAGAACCAAGGCGGGGCTTCAGAACCCTGAACGCTCGAACCCTAACCCCCCGAACTCTGAATACTGAACACCGAAGTCTTTATCGACGATACTATGATCCAGGTTCTCATCAGCGGCCTTTTTCTGGGCGGCGTATATGCACTGCTGGCTGTGGGGCTTTCGCTGGCATTCGGTATCATGGGCGTTCTCAATCTCGCTCATGGCAGTTTGGCGGTGTTGGCGGCCATTTTGTATAAAAAGTCTCTGGTCTTCTATTCGTTCTCCCCGTGGACCTTCTGCATTTTGGCGACACCGTTGTTTCTCGGCATCGGATTCCTTTTGCATTTTTTTATCGCGGCGCCGTTTCGCAACCTTTCCCCGCCATCCGCCACTGTGGCGTCTCTGATTGCAAGCCTGGGGGTTGCGCTTATCCTGGAAGACCTGTTTGTGTGGTGGCAGGGTTGGGAGCCGATTTCGACGTATATTGACTTCCCAACCATACAACTTCTGGGGCTGAAAATTCCCGGTATGCGGGCGGCGCTGCTGGGAATGGCGGCTGTCACCATCAGTGTTTGTATTTTTTTTATGAAAAAAACAGATCCCGGAAGATCCATGAGAGCTTTGGCTCAAGATAAAGAGACTGCGTCTCTTTACGGCATAAATCCCGGTATCACTGCCTTAAGTGCCATGGGCCTTGCTGCGATTCTGGCAGGAGTTGCAGGAGTTTTTTACTCCGCCCTGTACCCGCTTTCTCCCAGAGAAGGAATTGATCTGACCCTGAAGGCGCTTTTTATCGTCGTCGCCGGCGGCATGGGAAACCTCAGAGGTCCGGCCGTTGCCGGATGCGCCCTGGGATTCATAGAGTCCTTTACCGGTTTACTATTCACCTATACATCGACAGACATCGTTGTGTACAGCCTGCTGGTGTCTTACCTGGTGCTTAAAAGGGGCAGGAGGCGACAATGACATCGTGGAAAACATCTTTGGCGTTCATGATCTTAACCGCTCTGGCCTTATCTGCCACAGCATTCAGCAAGGGGTACGCCGGCATTTTTACTTTTTCTCTTGTTATTAATGGAATTATGGCAACATCTTATGATATTCCGGGACGTTCCCTGGATTTTGTCAGCCTGGGCCACGCCGTTTTTTTCGGGTTAGGCGCATACATTTTCGGCATCGCGGTCTCAAAGGGCTTTTCTTTTTTTCCGGCTTTTGCCCTCTCAATGTTGCTGAGCAGCGCCGCAGCCGGAGTGGTCATCCTTTTGACGGCGGGGTTGAGCCACGGCTACTATTCATTGGCCACGTTGGGGATCCTCATCATTTTTCAACGGCTCTTTGAAACGATGGAAGGCATCAGCGGCGGCTCAGCCGGTATTTATATCCCCGAACCCATATCCAATTTCCAATGTGCGCTTCTCGCGGCTTTTTTGCTTTTGGCAACCGCAGTCGGTCATGCGGTCTTTTCGTGTTCCCGTTGGGGATTTTTTTCGATGGAAACAAAAGCCGACGAACAGGCTGCAGAGGTCATCGGCATACCCACGCGCAAATTAAAAGTCCTGTGTCTCATGACCGGAGCTGTTCCTGCGTGTATGGCGGGTATCCTTTATCTTGCACGGACTTCTCATGTGAGCCCTGTCTCGGGGTTCAGTCTGACCCTTAGTATTACAGCGCTGCTGGGTTCTCGAATCGTACCGATAAAAGGGGTGCTCGGACCCGTGCTGGGAAGTTTGGTCATTACGGCTGCTGAAGAAATCATCTGGACAAAATTTGAAGGCTTCAACCTTGCCTGGTTCGGTTTGATTCTGCTGGGAGCGGCGCTCTATCAGGGTTTAAATTTCAGAGAATTAAAAAAAGAATGAACTTAAGACAAATCACAATTCTCGAACATACGGTTCACCTTAAAAACCTGCGGCTTTTTTTGACTTTTGTGAAATTTTGAAAAATGTGGTAAAATACACTTATTTTAAAAGCCTATGGTTTAGCAAACTTCGGGACAGTTTTTGAGGATTTTGACGGATGCTGGAAAATATATCAAAAATAAATATTGTTCGTATCGGCGACTGTATAACATACAGCAGCCTCAAGGAAATTGGTGAAAAAATCCTGGAATCGTTTCAGGGAATGATTGAAGATTTTAAGGTTTGTCACCACGAGGCCCCCGCTGTGGAACGGTTCGATGCACTGTTTCTGACCATGATACTCCACGACGAATTCGGCGGGCATGTCCTGGGCATCACGGATTCGGATTTAACGACCCATGATGAAGACGAATTCTACAATACCATTTTCGGCGGCAAAAATGCCATGAACCATGTTGCCGTAGTTTCTACCAAACGCCTGAGTCCGTCCG
Source organism: Desulfobacterales bacterium (assembly GCA_022340885.1). Lineage (GTDB taxonomy): Bacteria > Desulfobacterota > Desulfobacteria > Desulfobacterales > UBA11574 > UBA11574. Next base: position 5,646 of record JAJDND010000176.1, read on the forward strand.
AAGTCGTCTCACAGGGAGATTATGATTTGATTTTCGATAGAACCGTCAAGGTATCTCTGCATGAAGTGGGTCATAATTTCGGGTTGACCGATCATGCATCTTACCAGCAGGCATCCGACGGATCGCTATGTCCCATGAGCCGAGGAGAATTCAACAAGTTTGGATACTGGGGATACGTTCGCGCCATTATCGATGGAAGGGGCATGAACTTTTGCGATGAATGCATCCATTTTTTAAAACAGTTCCAACCGATTCGGCATCCATTGGCCGGACTGCTAAAAGACAAATTTTATCTCCATTGATTTTCTTATCCCAACGCCATCGCCTTCTCCGGACACATTTCCTGGCAGCAAAAGCAAGTGATGCACGTATCGGCATCCACCCGGGGAATCTCTTGGTCCATATCCATGGTCAAGGCCGACACCGGGCATTGTTCGATACATGTGCCGCATGCATTGCATAACTCCGGGTCCGCCTGGGGCCGAATCAGCGTTCGATCATGCAATAATGACTGAACCGCCTCATTGTCCATAATAGCCTCGCCGCCGAGAGGCGGCAGCTTGAAATCGGGAATCGGCGTCAACTCTCCGATCAATTCGATCTTTTCGAGATCAAAGTCCCCTAACCCGGCCTCTTTTGCTTTTTGAAGAAAACGCAGCCGTCCGGGATCGCATCCCATCAAAGTCGCAATCACGGCATCCATGGCTACGGCATTATCAGACGCCAATACCAGTCCGATGTCCCTGAGGTCGGGAGATGCAGGACCATTTCCTTCCATACCGACCACGGCATCCACGATAAAAAGGTCTGGCACCCTGAGCTTGAACACATCTACCAGCATTTCATGAAACCGCTGGGGACTTCCGGCAATTTTATGCAGTTTGGCCTTTTGTGCGCCGGGCAAAAAGCCATAGCTGTTTTTGATGGCGCCGGTGATCACCGTCAATCCATGCGTTTTGAATTTCGGCAGACTGATAATGACATCGGCATCCAAAATTATTCGGGACAGACTGACAACAGGCAAAAAATCAGGATTGAAATCGACTCTCACCGAATCGTTGCCGATGTTCTCATAATGGTCCCCGGCAGCCGCCATCAAGCCTGTTATTTCAAAGCTCTTCTCGTTGGCGCCATAGTTGAACAATCCGGGATTGTCCCCGACGACAATCCGCTTCGGCGCCATGGTTTCCACTTTTTCCACCACAGCTTTCAATACGGCAGGATGAGTAACGACGCCTTCGCGCCACTCCGACGCCCTGAGAACATTGGGTTTGATCAACACCTCTTTACCTTTTAAGTCCAAAGGAAAGTATTCAAAGGCCCTGTCAACGGCCTGGCGGACATTTTCATAGTTTGCCGGTTGAATCATTACTTTAGTCATGACATTTACCTCTCTTTAAAAAAACAAAACAGGCAGGTTCCAACAATACCTGCCTGTTTTAATTCTGACAGCTTCATTTCAATCATCATTTTGTAGCCCATCAGACGTTGTAAGCTTTGAGCTTCCCCAAATGCCGTTGTTATTATCGGTGTACATTAATGTTTTATTTTTTTGCTGCCTACCGATGAATTAGATGCACGTACACCGGAGAAGCCGTGGCTAGAAAATAATACTTAGATCCCCGATGTCAAAGGGCTCTGGTTAACTTTCTCCTTAGAATTCCAAAAACAGCCCCACAGGACAATGATCCGAGCCGAATATATCATTGTCGATAAACGCCTCCTTGATCCAGCCGCTGCGGATAATATCTTCGGTCACAAAAAAATAATCGATGCGCCACCCGATATTGCGCTCCCTTGCCTTGAACCGGTAGGTCCACCACGAATATTTAACGGTATCCGGATGAAAATGCCGGTAAGTGTCCACGTAGCCGCGCTCGACCATCCGGTCGAGCCAGTCTCGTTCGATCCGCAAAAATCCGGATGTATTTTCGTTGGCTTTTGGATTTTTCAAATCGATCTCATTATGGGCTGTGTTGTAATCCCCGGTAATGATAAGACGTCGTCCCCGGTTTTTATGCGCATCAATGTAATCGATGAATTTTTCATAAAAGTCGAGCTTATATTGAAGTCGCTCATCACTCATTTGACCGTTGGGAAAATAAACGTTAAACAAAATAAAATCGTCAAAATCCATTTCGACAATGCGGCCTTCATTGTCAAATTTCTGATCACCGATGCCATAACTGACGCGTTTTGGTGTGATACGGGTATACGTGCAAACGCCGCTGTATCCCTTTTTGACCGAAGCATGGGACCAGAAAGACGCATAACCCGGAACATGTTTCATTTCTTCGGTGAGTTGCGTGTCCTGTATTTTTGTCTCCTGAAGCGCCAGTATGTCGGGATCCATCTGTTTGAAAGATTTAAAAAAATCCTTTTGAACAGCGGCTCGAATGCCGTTTACATTCCAGGATATCAGTTTCATTTTTTTCTTTTTCGCCATCTTGACACATCCTTGCTTTCGACTCGCACCGTTTTATAAAATTATCGAGAAGACCGTACAACTCATATATACTTTCGATGGAGACGTGTTCATCGAGGGTATGTTGGCTTCGATCTCCGTCAGCGCCCCAGACGACGCCTTTTATTCCGAACCGGGAAAGAAATTGCGAATCATTGGCCCCGTCTTCGAACCCGATCCGTGTCTTTTTTGAAATGTCCAACAGCCATTTCAGGTGCTCCGGTGATTCGCCGTCGAATATCGGTTCTACATGATCGATAGTGATTTTGCTGTGCAAATCGCCTTGCATCGAAGAGAACATCCGTTCGACATCATCGGTTCGGGTATACCAAATCTCCAATTGCGCTTGGGCCGTGTCCGGAATCCCTTGATGGTATGTTAGTGGTTGAATCGATCGACAGATGATTTTTCTATGCCGGTGTTCCGGCGCCGATTTAACGAAATAGACTGCCCACTTGTCAATGTCTCTTTTCAATATTTCCAATGCGTTTCTTTCGAAGCGGCGAGCATCGCCTGAATCCGGCTTGATACAGGTGAAAAGCGTGACGCTGACAACACCTTTTTCCTTGACGACGATTTTTTCAATGCCGCCGCCGTCAAGGACAATACAAAAGTCTGCTTCAATTTCGCGGAGGATTTTTTTGGCGCCGTTGAAGCCACCGATTTCTTCATCACCCGTCATCAAAATTCCGAACGGTAAATCCTGCTGCCCCCTCCCCTGTTTTCGAAGCCGCTGCAAGTGATTTTTAAAAAGGATCAAGGACAATGCTACTGCATATTTATCATCAAAACATCCCCGTCCGTACAGTTTCCCGTCCTGAATCACCGGCGAGAAAAATCTCTCGGGAGCATCGACGACATCCATATGACTCATCAATAGTACGGGCGTCTTCTTGCTTTGGGGAAGGGCCAGAACGGCAGGAGAGTTTCCATATCCGAATCGATTGCAGGAAACTCCCAGTCTTTTTAAATACTGTTCGATATAGGCGGCGCATCGCCGGATCTCATCGGGTTTTGAATGCATTGTTTTAAATCGGACCAACTCGCAGGTGAGATCGATAATGTCCATCATTCCACTATTCCATTACCTTATCATTCCATTGGTCCCTTGAAAGCATCGAATCGCATAAGCTATTCCATGGTTACAGTGAGAGATAGAGGAATATGTACTCGCCGTCATTGATATTGACGGCCAGATCCGCGCCTCTGGATTCTGCAAAAAGTATCCAGACCGGTTTATGAAAGTTGCCGCATGGATATTTGGGGAAATAATCTCCGGACTTCCCGCTATACCATGACAGCAGCATGGGATCTTCCGCCAACTCCGTCGCTTTGTGTTTGGCAATATTTTTCGCCTTTACAAAATCAAGTTTCCTGTCATCTATGTCGATTCTGAGGTGATTCCCCCAAAAATTGTTTAAATCCTTAGGTGTCATCGTATCAAATCCTTAAAAGCGGGGTGCCTGTCATAAATACCGCGCCATTTTCATCATAATTTCATGTTTTTGCATGGTCCCCGGCATGGTCTCCTGCAGTTGGCCTTTATCAAAAACCAATATCTGTGGAACACTCAATATGTTGTATGTCGAAGAGAGCCCCTGGTTGGAATCCACGTTCAATTTGCCGACTCTGATTTTTCCTTTGGAACCTTTAGCAAAATCATCGATTACCGGCAAGGCCGACCGGCATGTGGGACACCAGTTGGCCCAGGCAAAAAGGAGTACCGGTAAAGGAGAACCCAGCACCTTCGCGTCGAAATTGTTTTCCGATATCAGTAGAGGCTGCGCCGTAAATAGTTCATCTGTATCCAGCAAGGCACCGCATTTTCCGCATTTTGCCCCGTTATGGATTTTCTCAAAGGGAATTCTG
>JAJDND010000190.1 GCA_022340885.1 Desulfobacterales bacterium
AAAATCAGGACCTTACAGGCAAGTTTACAGGCTTTGAGGCTGCCGGGAATGCAAAAAACCACGGTATCCCCGATCAGACCCGCTGTTGCACGGGACAAAAGGGCCGCAGAATCGACTGCTTCAAAACTCAACTGAGCAAAAAGGGCGCTAAATGCCGTCAGCTCTTTTGTGAAAAACGGCCGGACAGCTTCGATCGTAACATCTTTGCGGCTGATGCCGGTTCCGCCGGTAAGGAGGATAACCTGAGCATTGCCGCCAGCAATAATCTCATGAATCGTTTGGGCGATGGTCTCAGCATCGTCGGGAATCATGCGGTGCAAAACAACGTCATGCCCTTCTTTTTTCGCTCTTTTACCGATCCATTGGCCGCTTTTATCCTCTGCCAGGGAGCGGGTGCTTGAAACGCTAAGAATGCCGATGCTGACGCTTTTCGGCGCGCCTGCCTTGTGCTTTACAGTCCCCATGATATCTCCACGAGCTTAAATTATTCTATAACAACCTTATCCTCCCCGTCATATTCCTTTAACAAAACATTCACCGTTTCCGAACGCTTTGTTTCAACGAACTTCCCGACATAATTGGCCTGAATCGGCAGTTCCCTGTGACCGCGATCAACCAAAACGGCAAGTTCTATACGATCGGGTCTGCCAAAATCTATGACCGCATCCATCGCCGCTCGAATCGTTCGACCGGTAAACAGCACATCATCCACCAGTATGATCTGTCTTTTATCCACCGAAAAAGAAATGTTCGTCGTTTTCACCAGCGGGTGCGGCCCGATCCGTGTCCAGTCGTCTCTGTAGAGCGTGATGTCCATTTTACCGCTGGGGATCTCAACACCCTCGATATCCTTGATACGGGACTTGATCCGTTCCGCCAGATATACCCCCCGGGTTTGAATCCCGATAAGCGTTAAGTCATCGATTTCTTTGTGAACTTCGAGTATCTCATGGGTTATCCGGGCCATTTTACGTCGGATATCCGACGCATCCAGGATAATATTGGTTTTATTCATGGTGTCGCTCCGATATAATGGCTGAAAAATACGTATTCATGGGGTGTGCTGCCGGCGCCGCTCCGCCATCATGACGTCATAAAAAAGTCAGTCAGCCCTAATCTTTACATCATCCGTATATCCAAGATCAAGATGAATATGACATTTTATTCCAATAGATATCGTCACGTCTTTGGAAATCGCCTTGATTTTGCTAATTATTTTTTTTATTGTATAGCATATCATCACAATTTTGTAAGCGATATGCTTTTCGAAAATGAGTCGCTTGGAATCGGTTTGATTATGAAAAACAACTGTACTGGTGTGATACTGGCCGGTGGCCGTAACTCCCGATTTTCCGGAAAAAACAAGGCATTGATTCCCGTTGCCGGGAAACGTATCCTGGACCGTATTCATGACGTCTTTACGATTTTATTTGATAACATTATGTTGGTAACGAACGATCCCCTGCAATATATGCCTTGGAATTTTGACATCGTTACTGATATTTTTCCGATCCGCAGCGCCTTGACCGGAATACACACAGGTCTTTTTTATGTCACGACGCCGTATGCTTTTTTTACCGGCTGTGATATTCCTTTTCTAAAAAAGGAATTGGTAGAAATTCTTCTAGCCAGCCTTGAACCCGGCATTGACATTGTGATCCCTGAAACATCACAAGGGTTCGAACCCCTTTGTGCGATCTACTCAAAACGATGCTTGAAACCCATAGAACAACACCTTCTTAAAAAATCGTTTAAAATTCAGCGAATTTTTCAGAAAGTTCACGTTAAGAAAATTGGTGAAAATATTTTGCGATCCGTCGATCCTGACCTGACTTCCTTTTCTAATATCAACACGCCGGACGACCTTTCCAGGGTCGAAGAAAGCGCATCCGATATCCCCGAGACGCAGCAATGAATCTAAATCAAATGATCGATACCATTAAAAAACACCCTGACTATCACCGGGTCGGGATGATCCTGTGCCATAACGGGATTGTCCGCGGGACATCACGAGACGGCCGCAAGGTTTCAGGTCTGACGGTTTTTGTGAATGATGAAAAGCTCCGTCAAGTGATCAGCACCTATAAACGACAACCCGGAATCATAGAGATTCTCGTTGAAATCGCCGACAACAGGCGTCTTTTTGTTGGAGATGACGTTATGTTTCTGGTTGTTGCCGGCGACGTTCGCGAAAATGTTATTGCCGTGTTGAATGACACATTGAATGCCATTAAAACAAACGTTACACAAAAGAAGGAATATTTTGTTTAGTTGGTGTCCATCTATAATTGCAAGGCGGATTTTATGTCTAACTTTACCCATATCGACACACAAGGGCGCGTGAGAATGGTCGATGTTACCGAAAAAAAACCGACCCTTCGCATCGCCAAGGCCCAGGGGGTTGTTTCAATGAATTCAGACACGCTTGAAAAAATAATGAGCCGGACAACCGCCAAAGGAAACGTCCTTGAAACTGCGCGCATTGCCGGGATCATGGCTGCGAAAAATACGTCCGGCTTGATCCCCATGTGCCATCCATTGAACATTCGCCATATTTCCATAGACTTTTTCCCTGACAACACAAAGAATCTCATACGGATCGAATCCAAGGTCCAGATCATCGACCAAACCGGCGTTGAAATGGAAGCCTTGACGGCGGTATCCATCGCCGGACTGACCATTTATGACATGTGTAAATCCTATGATCGTGAAATGACCATTTCCGATATATGTCTTCTTGAAAAATCAGGAGGAAAAAGCGGGATGTTCGTTAAAAAAATACACGAATGAAGAGAAGGAATCAATGATGTCAAAATTTACGATTGCCGGCCTGCTGTTGTGGTTTTGCAGCGGTCTATTGCTCGGTTATCAGGCTTTGGCCGGATTTATCCGATCCGGCGGAACAATCATCTGGAAAAGCATAACGCTAATGGATGTTGTCGGTAAAGACCGGCTCAATTGGATCGAAGGCGTTTCACCGGGCAGCCTTCACGTAATTCTTCAATATATTGTGACCATGCAGCTCTATATTCTATTGTTTTTCGTCGGCATTTTTTTCTTTATCATAAGCCGGATGACATCAAAATTGTAAATGACATCAATATATTATAATAAAATCATCCTTGTTTTTCTATTATTTGGTTTGCTTTTTTCAGGTTTTGCAGGCTGTGCCCTAATCCGGGAAAAACCACGTGAGATAAAAGAAACTGCGCTGATAAGAATTAATCCTTCCAGGTACCCGGACTTTCTGGATGACATGGATTATGACGGTTTGGAGAACTGCATTCGGCAAAGTATTTCTTATCTGAACCGGGTTCCTCCCACGGCAAAATTCAGATTCGGACAGGATGTCTTTCATACGCCTCACATGATACGATCCCTTGAGCACTTTCTTGACTTTATCCGAACAAACCCCGCGGAAGATCAGCTCATAAGATATATCAGGGATAACTATCTGGTTTACACCAGTATGGGCAGTGACAACTCGAAACAGGTACTTTTTACCGGATACTACGAACCTGCCTTAGAAGGAAGCCTCAAAAAGGATGCAACATACAAATTTCCGATCTATGCGCGTCCCGACGATTTGACGACGGTTGATCTATCTCTTTTTTCTCCTCAATTCCAAGGCAAAACCATTATTGGCAGATATACAAACCACAGTGTGATACCTTACTACGACCGGAAGGAAATCGACAATGACCGACTTCTGGAGGGTAAAGCGAAAGTCATCGTCTGGGTTAAAAACCCTATAGACCTTTTCTTTCTGCAAATTCAAGGTTCGGGAAAAATTTATCTGGATAATGGCAAAACCGTCAATGTGCATTATCATGCCACCAACGGCCAACCCTACCGGAGTATCGGCAAGCTCCTAGTGGACGAAGGGAAAATACCCCGTGAAGAGATATCCATGCAAAAAATTCGTCATTATTTGCACGATCATCCTCAAGAAGTTGAGGCTGTCCTGAATTATAATCCAAGTTACGTGTTCTTTAAAATCGAACAAAACGGGCCTATCGGTTGTCTGGAAGTTGAATTAACTCCGGGAAGATCCATTGCATTGGACCGCCGTCTCTTTCCGGCCGGGGCTTTGGCCTTTATTGAAACCCAAAAACCCCTGATCAGCGGCGATGGAATCATTCGCAAGTGGACGGTCTTGTCACGATTTGTGTTGAACCAGGATACCGGGGGCGCCATTCGAGGCCCTGCCCGTGCAGACATATTTTGGGGAAGCGGCCCTTATGCTGAAATCGCGGCCGGTCATATGCAGGAACACGGCTCGCTTTATTTTTTGGTATTGAAACCGGACAATCACTGACCGGTTGCGGGTAATGCTTGACTCTTTTAAGCAAAAAAATTATTAATATCTGCTTATCGTATGTGTTAAGTTTTTACTTCATTTTTCTTTATCGTTAGAGACCTTTGAAAAATGCTCATTTTTGTTCAAGTTCAAGGAAGGCGATAATTTAAACCGCAGGAATACATTGAGTATTTTGAGGATTAAAATTTGAGCCTGACGCAGAAATTGGGAAAAAAGGGCGTTTTGCAAAGGTCTCGTTAAGGAGTTATTATGTTTGGCATCGGTATGCCTGAGTTGTTATTGATCCTTGCCATCGCATTGATCGTCATCGGGCCTAAAAAATTGCCGGACCTTGCAAAGTCTTTAGGACGCGCGTTTGCTGAATTTAAGAAGGCCACCTCGGAATTAAAAGATTCTTTGGAAATCGACTCTGAACTCAAAGACATCAAAAGAACCTTTCACAACATGACCGACGAGATCAAGGATGCGATCGATATCGATGAGCACACCAAACCTGAAGATCGCATGAAAGATGCGGTTGATGTCGATGAACGCACCGAACCTGAAGATCGCATAAAGGACGCGGTTGATGTCGATGAGCACACCGAACCTGAAGATCGCATAAAGGACGCGGTCGATGTCGATGAACGCACCGAACCTGAAGATCGCATAAAGGACGCGGTTGATGTCGATGAAAGCACCGAACCTGAAGATCAAAAGGTGGGTGCCGAATCTGAAAAAGAAGACCCCCAAAAGGAAATCAAAGAAAAAAATCAGACGATTTAAAACGTGATGGATGATCAAGAAAAAATCCCCTTCAGCGCGCATCTTGAAGAGCTCAGGAAACGGTTGATTATCTGTTTTATCGCAGTCGGCGTCGGTTTTGTTCTGTCTTACGGTTTTAAGGAAAAACTGTTTCAGATCTTATCCCATCCGCTGGTCAACGTCATGCCATCCGGGGACAAGCTGATATTCACCGGTCTTCCCGAAGCTTTTTTCACCTACTTGAAAGTTGCATTTATCTCCGGAATTATTCTGGCCACGCCCGTCATTTTCTATCAATTCTGGATGTTCGTCGCTCCGGGACTGTATGACAAAGAAAAACGTATGCTTATCCCGATTGTCGCTCTCTCTACTATCTTTTTTGTCGGCGGCGCATTTTTCGGCTATTTCATCGTATTCCCTTTTGGCTTTAAGTTTTTTCTGGGATTTGCCTCGGAAACTATACGCCCGTTGCCGTCGATGCGGGAATATCTGAGCTTTTCCTCAAAGCTGTTGCTCGCTTTTGGCCTGGTATTCGAGCTTCCTTTGGTTATTACTTTTTTTGCAAGAATGGGAATCGTTTCCGTTGACTTTTTAAAGAAAAAGAGAAAATATGCGATCCTATTAATTTTCACGGCCGCAGCTATTTTGACGCCGCCGGATGTTGCCACACAGATTATGATGGCCGTGCCGCTGATGGTACTTTATGAAATCAGCATTATCGGCGCGAAGATTTTTGGAAAAAAGAAATTAACCGAAGACGACGTCAATGAATCATCTCGAAGAAAAAAAGAAAAAAAAGAAAAGAGGAAAGACGATAAAAACAACCACGGATGAACAAGAATAATCACCCATATTTTAATATTGACAGACAAATTTTTGCCTGATAGAGATTGCCGTGTTTTGTTCGTTATAACTTGAGATCAAGGTTTCATCAAATAAAGAACAACAGGGGAGGCAAGTGTTTATGAGTAAAAGATACTGGTCAATTCTATTTGCTACTGCTATCGCAATTTTTCTAAGCGTCACCGGCCTCTATGCCAGCAAGGAGTTCCAAGATGTCATAAAGATGGATACCAAGGCATATACCAAACACACCAAGGGTATCGTAACGTTTACCCATAAGAAGCACGCTAAAGATTATGCGGCGAAGTATCCGGAATTTTACAAAAACGGATGCGGGACATGTCACCATGACAAGGACAATAAACCTTTAACCAATCTCAAAGAAGGCGATGAGGTCCAACCTTGTATTGCCTGCCACAAAAAACCCGGCTATATTCGAGGGAAGGAGGCAAGGGGACTGACGAAAAAGCAAAAGCTCGAATATCAGGCCAATGCAGTGCATGATGATTGCCGTAAATGCCACCGCAAATATGACAAGAAAATGAAGTTGAAACCAAAGGATAAGGGATTTGCCCCGTTAAGCTGCAAAGACTGCCATGGCGGTGAAGACGAGAAAGAGTAGATCGCAATTAAACAAATAAAGGGGTAGTCATTCATAGATGGCCACCCCTTTTTTCCTGTTTAAGCTGCATTCGCATGCTTCGGGTTCACCGGCCAGGAATTGATGGGGAGTCAACTGCCACCCGCAAGGCGGGTGGCTTGAATTTTCGGCCATAGGCTGAAAAGACAAAAGCACGTCCGTGCTTTCGACGTTGGACTTGCATCCGGGTGCAAAGCACCCGGTTTGTTTTGCAAGAATCAAGTCATGGGGCCCTCAGCCCTGAATGGTTCTGTTTATAGGCTATCGCATTTCGAACCAGAGCGCCGGCCCAGGAAGTTGTGCCAAGGGCATGGATATGCGTATAGGTGGCCAAAACATTTTTATAACAGACTCCGTCACGTTTATTTAAAAACCCGATGCCGCGTTTCATGGCAAAGGCCAGATCATTATCTTTTCCACGCCACTTTAAGACCTTTGAATAGTGGAACTCATGTCCCCTGATTTCAGTTCCGATGTCAAAATAGGGATTTGTTTGCTCCACGGTAACAATGGTGTA